>JBDNAP010000215.1:0-7150 GCA_039768325.1 Thiogranum sp. | reverse complement strand
GAGGACGCGGTAGCTGCTGACGAAATTTTCACGACTTTGATGGGGGACCAGGTTGAACCACGCCGCGATTTTATTGAGACCAATGCATTATCTGTTTCCAATCTGGATATCTAGTCCAGATTTCTTTCAGTCTTAATCGCGATGCCTGCAAAGGAATATAACGGGTTATTCAAGCGTAGGCAGCCTGGTCGCCATAACTTTTCAGAACACGCTGTACCCCAGGGCACCATCTCTTGCTAAGCAATTCACCTTGTAAATATATCCCTGTACGCTCGACGGCCGCGTCCTTGCGGCCAACGGTCCTGAAAGCTTGTGGCGACGCAGGCTGCGTACACCTTGGTACAAGAACGAAGAGAAATGTGTATCAGGAGCCAGCTTATGATGCGGCGTCCGATTAGTCCAAACCATATTGATGGTGTTCAAGGATCGTAATCGCGGCCATCTCGGTTTCTATCCACTGTTTCGCTTCGGCAAGAATCTGTGTTGCTGATTTGTTTTTTGTCTCTATTGAGGGTCCGATACGAACCTGTATCACGCCGGGCGTTTTTATGAATTTTCTTCTTGGCCAGTATTCACCGGCATTATGGGCAATCGGAGTTACGGAATAACCGGTACGTTCTGCCAATATTGCACCACCGATCCGGTAACGGCCCGTCCTGCCAGGTGCAATGCGAGTGCCCTCTGGAAAGATAATAATCCAGCGACCCTTTTCGAGACGTTCGCGACCCTGTCGAACCAACTGATCAACAGCCTTTCTTCCGGCACCGCGGTTTAATGCGATTGGATCCATCATGAAGACAGCCCAGCCAAACACGGGTACCCAGAGCAGTTCACGTTTCACGACCCATGACTGGGCTGCAAACCAGAGATTAATCGACGTGGTTTCCCAGGTAGACTGGTGTTTGGAAAAAACAATACCCGGCGTGTCCGGAATATTTTCGGTCCCCTTGATTTCATAGCGGAGATTACAGGTCACCTTCAGCCACCACATCACCGAACTTGACCACGCGCGTGTGAGCACGAAGCGTTTTTCCAGCGGGAAAGGGAAACTCAACACCAGCAGTGTCGTAAATGTCAGGATGAGAATTACGAAAACAACCCAGAAAATAAGGGAGCGAAGATACAAGGAAACAGTCCCTGCATGCAGCTTATCTTCATTCAAGGTCGGAAAACCTCCACATCTATTCTGTTCCGGAGTATTGGCTAGTGCTACCCTGGAATCCTGGAAACTATTTAATAAACAATAAGTATTAATAATATATAGCTGTATATATTTTCATAGTATATATAATTTTATAATGTATACTAATATTTATCAGTGCTCTATATATAAAGATAGCTCTATATTTTATTTCATATCCCTGAATTCAGACACTCGAATGCGACCATTGACCATGCGCGAATCACGTTGCATTAAGCCGCTCATTTTTTTCCAGAACGCTTCGCGCAAATCAAAATCGGCCGCTATCGCGGTACCGACCAGCAGGATGAACAGATCAGCAACTTCCTCTGAGAGGTTTTCCTTGCTCTTCCCTTTGGTAATACAGGATGAGATTTCGCCGAGTTCCTCGGCCATCAGCGCAAGCCGGTAGGTCATTTCCTCACCCCCGGTATTTTTGAAATCGTGCTTGTCATGGAAGGCCTGTACGGCGTCGAGCATAGCCTGGTAGGAGTCCCGGTCAGACATAAATACCTCAGTTCTGTAAACGTGAAAGATCGGCAACGCGCAGAAACAGCTCGCTGAGGTTCTGCAACAGCGAGAGCCTGTTGGCTCTCAACGTATCATCGTCGGCCATAACCATAACCTGGTCGAAAAAGGCATCGACGCTTTCGCGTAAACCGGCCAGCTGCATGAGCGCTGGTGTGTAATCACCTGCTTCCATTAAAGGACTCACGGCAGTGCTCATGTCGTTGAGTTGTTCGGCCAGCTGTTTTTCAGCATCGTCAACAAGACAGCCAAGATCGACTTTCGCCGGTATGATTTGATCGGTCTTTTTGAGGATGTTACCGATACGCTTATTGGCGGCTGCCAGACTTTCCGCTTCCGGCAACTGGCGGAAAAGCCGGCAGGCCTGAATGCGCCGGTCAAAATCCAGCAAGCGTGTCGGTCGGGTTGCCAGCACGGCATCGATCAGGTCGACTTCGACAGCGGACTCCTGATAATAAGCTCGCAGGCGATCCATCACATAGCCAAACACATCAGCGGTTGCTGATGTGGCATTCACCGAGGCAGCGAACGTAGCTGCAGAGCTGTGTAACAGCGATTCGAGATCAAGATCCAGATTTTTTTCGATACAGATTCGTACCACACCCAGCGCGGCTCGGCGCAAGGCGAAGGGATCTTTATCCCCGCTGGGCTGTTGCCCTATCGCAAAGATACCGACCAGACTGTCCAGTCGGTCGGCGAGTGCCAGCACTTGTCCGGTGACACTGTCCGGCAGCTCGTCACCGGCAAAGCGCGGACGATAGTGCTCCTCGATGGCGTTGGCCACAGCGTCTGGTTCGCCATCGTGGCGGGCGTAGTAGCGCCCCATGATACCTTGCAGGTCTGGAAATTCGTACACCATACTGGTGACAAGATCACACTTGCATAAACGGGCAGCCCTTTGGGCATCAGAGCTGCTGCTGCCGACCAGTAAAGCGATTTCGGCGGCCAGTTTTTCAACACGTTGCTGCTTTTCAAACAGGCTACCGAGTTTTTTCTGGTAAACCATGTTGCGTAAATCGTCAATGCGATTTGCCAGCGGCTGTTTGCAATCCTGATCCCAGAAAAAAGCCGCGTCAGCCAGACGCGGACGTATGACCCGTTCATTGCCGGCCAGGATCTGTTGTGGATCTTTACTGTCCAGGTTGGCAATGGCTATGAAATACGGCAGCAGGTTTCCGTTTTCATCCATGACAGGGAAGTATTTCTGGTGATCCTGCATACTGGAAACCAGCGCTTCAGCTGGTACCTTCAGGAAATCCTTATCGAATCGTCCCGATAGTGCCACCGGCCATTCAACCAGGGCGGCAACTTCATCCAGCAGTTCATCTTCGATGACGGCCTGACCATTCAGTTGCTTCGCCTGCTCCAGGACTTGCGCACGAATCGCCTCCCGGCGCGTCGCGAAATCAGCGAGAACGCGGCCTTCGGTTTCCAGCAGTGGCAGATAGGCCTCGGGTTCCCCAAGATAAATAGGTTCAGGATGATGGAAACGATGACCCTGCGTGTAACGGCCGGCCCTGATGCCGAGTATGTCGGTGTTTATGATCTCATCTCCGAACAGAAGTACTACCCAGTGTACCGGACGAACAAACTCGTGATCGCGATCACCCCAACGCATACGTTTGGGGATGGGTAAGCCGGCCAGCGCTTTTCGCACCATAGCCGGAATCAGTTCGGAAACCGGTTTGCCTTTTTCGACAGCTCGGAACGAGAGCCAGCTGCCTTTTTTCGTTTCCAACTGATCAAGCTGTTCGACGTCGACAGCGCAGGATCTGGCGAAACCCACGGCTGCTTGTGTAGGGCAACCGTCGTCATCGAATGCGGCTGCCAGGGCCGGACCACGCCGAACCGTTTCACGATCCTGCTGACACACCGGCAGCTGTTTGATTAACAGCGCCAGGCGGCGTGGAGACGCATAGCTGCAGATCTTCGAGGGTTTCAGCGCTGCGGCATCGAGACCCTTGCTCATACCCTCGGCAAAGGCGTTCGACAATCGATGCAGGGCTTTCGGCGGTAACTCTTCTGTTCCTATCTCAACCAGCAGATCGCGTTGCTCTGTCATGATCGACCTTCCTGCAGCAGCATCGGGAAGCCCAGTGATTCGCGTCGCTGGTAATAGGCTTGCGCGACATCTCTGGCCAGTGTCCGCACCCGCAGGATGAATCGCTGACGTTCCGTAACAGAGATGGCGCTGCGTGCATCCAGCAGGTTAAAGGTGTGTGAAGCTTTCAACATGAGTTCATAAGCAGGCAAGGGCAAGCCGGCTTCGATGAGCGCTTGACTGTCTTTCTCGCAAACATCGAACCAGTGAAACAATTCCACAGTGTTTGCCTGTTCAAAGTTATATGCAGACATTTCCACTTCGTTCTGGTGAAACACATCACCGTACAGGACCTTGCCCTGCGGGCCATCCGCCCACAACAGATCAAACACGCTTTCCACACCCTGCAGATACATGGCGATACGCTCTAGGCCATAGGTGATCTCGCCACTGACAGGTTTGCAATCCAGGCCACCCACCTGCTGGAAATAGGTGAACTGGGTGACTTCCATGCCATTCAACCAGACCTCCCACCCCAGTCCCCAGGCACCCAGGGTTGGCGACTCCCAGTTGTCCTCGACAAAGCGGATGTCGTGCACGAGGGGATCGAGTCCCAGTTCCTTCAGGGAATCAAGGTACAGTTCCTGAATATTGTCAGGGCTGGGTTTCAGCAAAACCTGGAACTGGTAGTAGTGTTGAAGGCGGTTTGGATTTTCGCCGTACCGCCCGTCAGTGGGTCGTCTCGATGGTTGAACATAGGCGGTTCGCCAGGGCTCCGGGCCGATGGAGCGCAGGAAAGTAGCGGGGTGAAAGGTCCCGGCACCGACTTCCATATCGTAGGGTTGCAGCAGTACACAACCTTGCCGCGACCAGTATTCCTGCAGTGCCAGAATCAGCCCCTGGAATGTCGAAACGTGAGATGTATTTGAGGCAGTCAAAATAAATCATCGAGAAGTTAGCAAAGGCGCGCAGTATAGCTTGAGCAGCCTGAAGGATGTAGGCTAAAGCCGTTAAGAAGTATAATTTATTGGCCGATAAGAAGAATGAAGGGATGGATGCCGAGGTACTGCTATGAAACCGTTGGTGCTACAACCGACCGATGTTGCCCAATGGCATGCGCTGGTCAACGAGGCGCAGGCTGCGTGTCAGTGTAACCTTGATGAATCACTGGAATCTTATCTGGTGTTTCTTTTGATGCGGTTTGCCGAGCGGCCCGATCTGGCGGGCAAGGTAATGGCGCTGGAATTCTTGCAGGCACAGCAGGACACAGGCCGCATAACCATGCAATTACGCGATGTTGGCGACCAATGCCTGCTTTTTTCAGGGCTTTTCCCGCAACTTGCTGAACGCCGCCTGGTCAAGGTGAGCTATTTCGTGGCTATTGGCCGGGCTGCGTATGATCAGCTGGCATCCCTGGTTGATTGTCATAGCGACCGTCTTTATGGACGTCTGGCCGAGGCCTTTGTTGCCATTATGGACGTGTTACAGGCAATGCGGGGCTTGTCGGGTGAAGCGGTGCTTCAACCACTGGCAGCCGCGGAGCTATGGGCTGATACCGGCAGTCAATCAGCGTTACGCAGCCTGGGTGAAAGCACTGATTCGCTGCCGGTCTGTCACCCTCTGCCACACAAGCGGCGGCATTAGCTCCACCCTGTCCGGCACAAGGCCGGTGGGCGTTACCATAGCGCTTCCACCTCGTTGTCAGCTCGCCCAGTTCGTGGTATTCCCACGGCTCAGCGTAGCGCCCACCAAGCTGTTCCGAAGAGGAAATCCCCTGCCAATCGCCTAGCTATGCAAGCCGGGGATTGGGTTAGACTATACCCCCGGTTACTTTTTTCACCGTTGAATGACAGAGACACGCAAAGCCGCCGCCCTGATCTCCGGTGGTCTGGATTCCCTGCTGGCTGCAAAAGCCATCCTGGATCAGGGCATTCATGTCGAAGGTATTAACTTTTTTACCGGGTTTTGTGTGGAAGGTCATACCCATGCCATCCGTAAAAAGGATAAAGCCAAACCCAAACGCAACAATGCGCTGTGGGTTGCCGAGCAATTAGGCATCAAGTTACACATCATCGACATCATCGAGGAATACAAGGATATCGTAATCAATCCGCAACACGGTTACGGTGCCAATCTCAATCCGTGCCTGGATTGCAAGATCTTCATGGTGCACAAGGCGAACGAGTGGGTAGAAAAAAATGGCTTTGACTTCATCATTACCGGCGAAGTTATTGGCCAGCGCCCGAAATCACAGCGTAAGGACACCATGCCGGTCATAGCAAAAGAGTCGGGCGCGAACGAATTGCTGTTGAGGCCCTTATGCGCAAAAAATCTGCCGCCGAGCAAAGCGGAGCTGGAGGGCTGGGTTGATCGGGAAAAGCTTTTCGGTTTTGAAGGACGTACAAGAAAACCCCAAATGGCACTGGCGGCTGAGTTCGGCTTTGAGGACTACGCTCAACCGGCCGGTGGCTGCTGTTTTCTGACCGACAAACAGTATTCACATAAACTGGCGGATTTTTGGAAAGCCAGCGGCAGCAGGCATTACGAGCTCGACGACATCATGTTGCTGAAAGTGGGTCGGCATTTACGCCCCCGCCCCCACTTTAAAATGATCCTCGGTCGCGAGGATGGGGAAAATAAATTCCTGCACGGTTATCGAAAACAATATACTCATTTATATACCGCCAGTCACAAGGGACCGCTGGTTTTGATCGATGGAGAGATCAGAGCGGAGGATCTTGATCTGGCCGCGCAGATCACCGCTCGCTTCAGCCAGGGACGTGACGCGGATACGGTCGAAGTAGAGGTCCGATTGCTGGATGGAAGCAAGCAGACATTGCGTGTCAGACCGATAGCGGGTGAAGCCATACCGCGGGACTGGTATCTTTGAGTCACCATGAACTCGACGCTCGACGGCTGTTGTGTCCGATGCCGGTGATACGCACCCAGGAAAAAGCAAGCCGGTTGAAGCCGGGTGATACGCTGACGGTGATTTGTACAGATCCTGGTGCTATACACGATATTCCGGCCTGGTGCCGGGTGAATGGGCACGAAATCGTCAGTATCCAGCAGCAGGAAGAAGAGATCCTTATCAGTGTTCTGGTCTGCAGTGAATAATCAAACCATGAACTCAACAGCACAGGAATTAGTAAACAATCCGCGCTACCAGGAAGTTCGCAAAGTTACCCTTATCGGTTCGCTGGTAGATTTCCTGTTGGGCGTGGTGAAGATTCTGGTCGGTTGGCTGGCGCACTCTCAGGCATTGATAGCAGACGGAGTACACTCGCTTTCAGATCTGGCTACAGACTTTATCGTGTTGTACGCAGCCAAACATTCTCACCGTGAGGCAGACGAAGATCATCCCTATGGCCACGGCCGCATCGAAACACTGACAACGGTAG
>JBDNAP010000214.1:0-2531 GCA_039768325.1 Thiogranum sp. | reverse complement strand
TGTAGAGCAAACCGGCCAGCGCCAGAAACGCGACCAGCGGCGTCAGAGAACGGATAAAGCGTGGCATCAGGCGTTACTCCCGGCGGTCACGCCCGCCTTGTCTGCCGCTGCCGCCGCGCGACTGCGGCGATGCAACGGGTTGCGATAACGCGGATCGGACGCCGCCAGCAGGCCACCGGCGGCGATAAACAGGCCACCCAGCCAGATCCAGCGCACCATCGGTTTGTAGTACAGACGCAGACTCCAGTCACCGCCGCCGAGCGGTTCACCCAGCGAGACGTAGATGTCGCGCCAGAAACCGGCGTCGATACCGGCTTCGGTCATGGGTTTGGTCTGCACCAGGTAGGTCCGTTTCTCCGGCTGGAGCAGGGCGACCTCGTTGTCACCCTTGAAGACGCGCACTGTACCCAGCTGTGACCGGTAGTTGGGCCCGGTGTGTGGTTTTGCGCCCTCGAACTGGAAACGGTATCCGCTCAAGTCGACGCTCTGACCGGGTGACATGCGAATGTCTTTTTCGATATCGAACTGGCTGACAAAGGTGACGCCGATAACGAACACGGCGATACCCAGGTGCGCCAGCCACATACCGTAATAGCCACGCCCGCCACGACCGGCGAAGTCGCGCAGCAGACCGGCCAGGCCGGATTTGTTTTTCAGGCGCTGGCGCAGACCGGACAACAGGGTCGTGACCAGCCACAGCGACAGAGCGACCGCCAGACCCGCAGAGGCCGATCCGCTGACCGCGGGCAGCGCCACCAGCAAGCCGCCGGCGACACTGATGGCAAACGCAATCCACAGGCGTTTCAGCAGCAGGACAGGGTCCTGGTGTTTCCAGCGTGTCAGCGGACCGGCCCCCATGAACAGGATCATCAGCGGCATGAACATCACGAACATGGCATTGAACCAGGGGAAGCCGACCGAGATCTTGCCCCAGCCAAAAGCGTCATAGACCAGCGGCGCCAGCGTGCCGAGCAGCACCAGCGCCGTGACGACTATCAGCAGCACGTTGTTGCCGAGCAGCAGGCTTTCCCGCGACAGGGCCGCGAAACCGCCGCCGCGCGGAATATTCGGTGCACGCACCGCGTACAGCAACAGCGAGCCGCCGATGACAACCATCAGGAACAGCAGAATGAACAGGCCGCGGGCCGGGTCGGTGGCAAAGGCGTGCACCGAGGTGAGCACGCCGGAACGCACCAGGAAAGTGCCCAGCAGGCTGAGCGAAAAGCCCATCAGCGCCAGCAGCACCGTCCAGCGTTTGAAGGCACCGCGTTTTTCCGTCACCGCCAGTGAATGCACCAGCGCGGTACCGACCAGCCAGGGCATGAAGGAGGCATTTTCCACCGGGTCCCAGAACCACCAGCCACCCCAGCCGAGTTCGTAGTAGGCCCACCAGCTGCCGAGCACGATACCGATGGTGAGGAACACCCAGGCAGCCAGCGTCCAGGGGCGCGACCAGCGTGCCCAGGCCGCGTCCATCTTGCCGCCGATCAATGCCGAGATGGCAAACGCAAAAGCCACCGACATGCCGACATACCCCATGTAGAGCATCGGCGGGTGGATGGCCAGTCCGAAATCCTGCAACAGCGGATTGAGGTCACCGCCTTCGGCGGGCACCGGAAACACGCGCTCGAAAGGATTGGAGGTCAGCAGCATGAACAGCAGGAAGCCGATGCTGATCATGCCCATTACGGCTAGCACGCGCGCCACCACCTCATCCGGCAGATTACGGCCCAGCGAAACCGCCACCGACCAGGCACCGAGAATCAATGCCCACAGCAGCAGAGAACCCTCGTGTGCACCCCACACCGCCGAGATCTTGTAGATGTCAGGCAACTTGGTGTTGCCGTGCATCGCCACGTAACGGACCGAGAAATCGTCGACCAGGAAGGCGTTGGTGAGTACCGCGAAGGCTATCACCAGAAACAGAAACTGCCCCCAGGCCACCGGCCGCGCCAGCGCCACCCAGGCCGGGGTGCGGTTAAGACTGCCGACCAGTGGAACCACAGCCTGCACAATGGCCATGCACAAAGCCAGGATCAGTGCATAGTGTCCGAGTTCAGGGATCATGGCGTCGAGGCCTCAGTAGTTTTTTTCGCAACCCCGGCATCATGGGCTGTCTTCAGGGAGTCGGCGACCTCGGGCGGCATGTAATTCTCGTCGTGCTTGGCCAGCACTTCGTCGGCGACGAACACGCCGTCATCGCGCAGGCGCCCGTGCGCCACGATACCCTGTCCTTCGCGGAACAGGTCGGGGAGAATACCCGTGTACTGCACCTTGACGTTCTTGGCCGTGTCGGTGACATCGAACTGTACCGTCAGACCGTCCGCCTGGCGTTTAACGCTGCCGTCGGTCACCAGGCCGCCGAGGCGGAAGGTGTGATCACGGGGTGCGTCGCCGGCGATGACTTCGCTGGGCGAATAAAAGAACATCAGGTTCTGGTTGAACGCATTGAGCGCAAAGGTCACGGCAATGCCGACGCCGATGACCATCAATGCAATCAGGTACAAACGTTTTTTTCTAGCCGCTCTCAT
>JBDNAP010000213.1:0-6631 GCA_039768325.1 Thiogranum sp. | reverse complement strand
GGCGGACCTGAGGTTGCAACCGCTCGCCTACGGACACCTGCAAGACCTCTTCCGTGACGCGGATGATCAGCCTGAGGTGGCTCGCTTCAAACGGTTGTACGAGACCGCGAACATTCGCTCGGAGCGCATCGCGTCGGCCGCGACAATTGTGGTCCAGTGACAGGACGAAAGAGCTGAGGCACAATAAGATCGCAGAGGCTCGGGCGAGGCCTCTGCGCTTTTTGCGGTTGTCGCTGAGTGCTTTACGGTGAATCGAGTAGCAAGACAGGAGTCACCACCCGTTATTAGAGGGACGATCACCCGCCGTTTAAGTTTGCTGATGTAGGCCAATGAATCTACCAGTAACTGGTTTGGATCTTCCCCTGATCGGGTGGGTAGAATACGCTTGTAGGGCCGAATTCATTCGGCCAATAATACTTGGGGACAAGGAGGTCGCCATGTCCTACGACGCGTTATGCAGGGGACGTCATTCCCTGCGCTACCAAATCTATTGCATCACCACTGTTACCCGTGATCGCCATCCCTTGTTCACGAACTCCGGCGTCTACGCGAGTATGGTGACGTTACCTCCCTTGCCTGGGTCATTATGCCTGATCATTTGCATTGGTTAATTCAACGCAATGAATATTGGCCCCTTTCCGGGGTAGTGAAGACCCTCAAAGCCCGTTCAGCACTTACCATCAACCGCCACCGGTGTCAGAGCGGAAGTCTATGGCAAGGAGCGTATTACGATCGCGCTGCCAAAAAGCTGACGATATTCGGCGCATTGCTCGATATATTGTCGCGAATTCGTTGCGAGCGGGTTTGGTACAGAATATTGGCGACTACCCGCATTGGGACTGTATCTGGATGACAGATTGAGTTGCAACGTGACCGGTCGAATGAATTCGACCCTGGAAGACACAGGCGACACCAACCTGAACAACCCGCTGGGCGAGATAGACAGTAACGGTGATGGCATTTCGGATACCGATGCCATCGCTCTGGGCCTGGATCCGAATGATCCGGATGGTGATACTGACGACGACACTGCTTCTGATGTCATCGAGACTGGCAGTGATCCCGGTAACCCGCTGCCGGTGGACAGCGATGGTGATGGCGTGATCGATGCGCTTGAAGCGGGTACAAGTGCGACCGATGCGAGCGTCGCCAGTGGCCTGAAACTCTCAAGTGGCGATACTGTGACCATCACGGCTGCCGGTGATATTGTATTGTCATTGCTCGTCTGAAGACCGTACGGAAAATTGGAGTGTTATATTAACAGCGATCCCCATGTAAGAACCGACTGACATAACTGACATGACGGATATGTCATGTTGACTATGATTAAAGAACTCCTCAGCATTGTCGTCGCATTGCTGTTCTGGCCACGCTGCAAAGTCCCACGCACCAGCCTCGCCGAGTCAGGTTAACCAGCAGATACCGCGTTGCAAGCGGGAAATAGTAGAAAAAGCTTATAGAGCTGATCTGGATCAATGCGCGTGGATTAAAGATCTGTATAGTGATGTGTGTCAATAACGAAAGAATCAATGCGGTAACGCAGAGAGGAATTCGCGGATGGCAGTTCATCGTTAAACAACCAGCTTGCGAAATCACTGCAAACTACACCCACCTGAACAAGGTGGGAGATTACAGGACGACAGGAGGAGAATCAGTTAGGTGGTTATCCAAAGTTTGAAACTGTCAACCGCTATCAAGAGCCTGACAATACAATAGTGGTTACTAAACATGATTCAGCTTTACATATCAGCTTTTCCTTCAAGGCCCTTGGGAGTGTAAAAGCTGGACATGGATTTGAGACGATATTTACACATTGAGGAGAGCGAAATGTTATCAAGAATTATCCGTAATACGTCGGTTGCCCTTGTGGTATCGGCGGCGTTACTGGTGGCGTCGCAGGGTACTGCATTGGCAATAGTCTATGAATCAGAACCGCACATATTTTCAATCAATGACGTCATGGGAGGTTTTGACGGCAGCACCTTCGGTACTGAGGGTGCGACCCAGGATACAACTATTATCTGCGGCGTCGCCGGTAGCACAGCGACCTGTCCCGCCGATAATGGCCCGATTCAGGACAGGGAGGGTGTGACGCTCTATCCCGTGGATAGCGAATTTGGCTATTACATTGTTGATTTTGTGGGTGCGGAAGGCAAAATCAGGGACGGGGACTACCTGGAAGGTTTTGTCGGCAATATCGAGGATGCCGGGGCTGTCGTGGGCATCAAGGTTTCCAATGCAGCCACTGAGACATACAAAGTGAAACCGCCGCTGGGTACCTGGTGCCAGGGGCTGGGCGGCACATCGGTTAAGTGCGAAACCGAGCACTACACGGTCATGGAGCATGTGCTCAGCTGCTATGAGACCATTCCCTATTTCTTCGCTGATCCGGTCACCGGAGACCAGGCTATTCTGGAAACACCCAGCGGCAGTCTCTCTTTCGATTGTGCCAATGCGCCACTGGATGATAATACCCTGATACTGGTCGACGGCGCTCCAACCACCCGCTTAACCGACGCCACGCCTTGTGACGCTGTTGATGATCCGGAAGGCTGCCAGATGTTCCCCAACGACAAGACCGACATGCAGAACAATATTGCTCTGGGTACGGACTATTCCACCCAGCTCAAGGACGATGGCAAGCCGCTGTATGGCTGGGGTGCATTGCACAAACGCCCCAATGACATCCGTATGTATGCCAAGCTGCCACTTCCGCCCGAATGGAAGGAACCGGGTGCCAATTTCGAGATCATAAAGGCACAGTTAGTGGTCAATCACTGGATCACCAACAACCCGAACGACCAGCTGCGTCCGGAAGACCTGGAAAATGAGGCCGCCACGGGACGCAAACCCTCCTACAGGATCGAGGGCACGCCAGGTACCAGCACTGAAGTGTGGAAGACCATCGAACCCTGCTATGAAGGCGACGGCGATGTTATCGATACCGAGGAGGGTGCCGCTGATCCGACATTTCTCGGTGTCGGCACGTTCTTGAAAAACGCCCCGTTTGCCCTTGACCCGCTGGCCACGCCCGGTGATCTGCGGGAGGATCCGCCCTATGCGTTCTCTTCGGACCTGAGCGGAGCCTTCACCAATGCCTTCTACACCACCATCAACCGCGATCCGTTCGAGTGGTCCTACGATTCTGATCCGGACCCGCTGGTTCAGGATTTCGTCGGCAGTCCGGTCCCTGATGACACACTGGGGACCCTGGTATCCGGACCGCGCTGGAGGCTGAAACCCAACAAGTTCGGTCAGGACCTGCCAGGGCTGGAGATCCCCCTGATCGAATGCAGCCCGCCGCCTTTCGAGAGAGACAACATCAAGTACCAGGTGGGCGTACCAACGACCACGATCATCAATCTGCTTGACTGGGAGGACGAAAATGGACCACTGGCTACCAGCCAGGGCTGGGTAGATGTCAATGCCAACGAGTTTGTCACGGTGGCGGGAACAGATCCAGTGAGTGGTATTTCGTTTACAACCAATGGCCTGCCGATGACCGATGACTTCGACCTTGCCGTCTACGTCAAGGGTGATAGAAAATCAACGGCCGTGTTTGACGCTCAGCTTGTGATCGAGTACGGAGATCAAGTCGTTGAGGATGCCGACAGTGATGGTATTCCGGACAGCAGCGATAACTGCATCCTGGTAGCCAATGGGCCGCTCATTCCCGATGCTGGTGGCAATATTCAGCTCGACACGGATGGGGACGGCTATGGCAACATTTGTGATCCGGACTTTGATCAAAACGGGGTGGTCACGTTAGTCGACTTTGCCATACTGTTCGATGTGTTTGGTTCAAGCACGGCACCCGATCAGGATCTGAATGGCAACGGGGTCGTTGATCCAACCGATCTCTCGATTCTGAAGACCTATTTGGCACAGGAACTTCCGCCCGGGCCCTCCTGCATCGATCTGCCGGGAGGTTGTGTTTAATAACCGGTAAAACGACACGGCAACTGCCGAAATCGCGGTACAGGGCGCTAATAAGCCACCTGTGAGCTAACAGCCCCGGCGATCATGCGAGTCACATCTGCACGTTCGCCGGGACTGGACCGGGGTGCTGTGTCACCGACAACAACTCAGGGAGTAAGCAATTTGCTTGCTCCCTGTTTTTGTCTAAGCTAACTGATAAGGCCGGGCAGCTATTTTGTTGCCGACAACAGGTAACTGATTATGCAAAGAGACCTAATGGGGTTATTTACCTGGGCGTTTATCGCCGCGATATACCTTACGGGGTTATCGACAAAGGTAACCGCCGGCCAGGAAGGATCGGCCAGCTACCCGACATCGCCCAGGGTGGTAACAACAGAACCACCCGCGCCGGGAGGCAATGGCCCGGGTATGGGGCGGGACTACCGAAGGCAGACGCCTGGACCTGGCCGGGGAGGTCCCGGTTATGGTGGCGGATATTCCGTCGATCCGGCACAGTCTCGCAATCATCGTGGGGCAGTACCATCGAGCCAGCGGTTTGGCAGGCCCGGTTACGGACGTAGCGGCCGGGGTTACGGTTATGGTTACCCCGGATACCGTGGTCAGGGTGGAAGTGGCTACCCACAACATCGCCAATATGCCAATCCACCGCGTTATCCAGCAGCGACAACGCCTGGCGAACAGGCCGCGCCCCGGCAGTAGGCCCGGGGTAATTGACTGATTTGTCTGCCGGAGCCCCGAGCGATGCTTTGTTACAGCTCCGGCATCACCAACGGTTCGAGGGACAAGACATTGGAAACTCACTACTGTCGATTATCGGCCTTGCTTCTGGCAGGCGTAGTGCTGTGCTATCACACCAGTGTGGGTGCCACGCAACAACCGGGTACGGCCACTTCCGCAGACAAGCAAAACGTAGAGACCACACAGACTCGTCACACGGCCCCGGGTAACAGAAAGGCACTGCTGCATGCGGCGGCTTTTGGCAAACTGGCTGAGGTGCAGGCGTTACTGAAACAGGGTGTGAACCCCAATGCCAGGGCAAAAGACAGAACCGGCCGGACCGCCCTGATTCTCGCAGCGGCAGGTGGCCATGTTGAAATCGTCAATGCGCTGCTTGAAAACGGCGCTACTGTGGAAGATAAGGACCGGACAGGCCATACCGCGCTTAACTGGGCTGCGATGCGTGGTCGCGCTCAGGTGGTGACGATCTTGCTGAGCAAGGGCGCCGATATCAATACGCAAACCAATGGCGGAGTTTCACCCTTGCTGTACGCTGTAGGTACTCACAATGTCGCCATGGTCAGATTGCTCGTGGCCAATAATGCGGATCTCGGTGTCGAGTCCCAAGAAAACAAAATGACCCCCTTGCTGCTGGCCATCGAGCATAAGGATATTGAATCCCTGAACATACTGCTGGACAAGGGCGCGAAGGTTAACGGTAAAAACCGCGACAACTTCTCGCCGTTGATGGCTGCGGCGGAAAAAGGTCAAGCCGAGGTCGTGCGTACGCTTCTTGCCCGCGGTGCCGAACTCAAGGTAAAGGATAGCAAGGGGTTAACGCCCTTGATCTATGCGGCCGATAACCGGCACATCGAGGTCATGCAACTATTGCTGGCCAAGGGCGCCGATGCGAACGCCAGGGATCTAAAGGCAAGAACCGCAGTCATGCGCGCAGCCATACAGGGACATGTCGAGGTTATCCGGGCACTGAGCGCCAACGGCGCTGATGTGAATGCCAGTGATGCAAATGGCAGAACGGCGTTGATGCTGGCGGTAGCAGCTGACAAGCAGGACGCTGTCAAGGTGTTGCTGGAAAGCGGTGCCGATAGTAATGCCAAGGATCAGGGCGGAGTAACTGCGCTGATGATGGCGGAGAATCTGGGTCGGACCAAGGTGGTGGAACTGCTCAAGAAACAGCGGTGAGTTCAGATACACCCAGGTATCGCTTGACCAGTTTGGTGGAAATTCTGATCCAGGCTGGACAGCCCGTTTCTCCAAGATCACCCCGCAAGACCTGCGCCGAGTCAGCAGATTTCACATTTCCTGGGATGGCCGGGTCAATACATGAGGTCTAATTGATGTCCATCAATTACAGCGCACCTGGACCTGACTATATTACTTGCAGATGAACGGTACATTAAGGAGGTGAATATCGTGCGCACACTGTTCCTGATTTTTATGCTGCTGATGGGCTATACCGGCAGCGCCGTTACCGCAGAGCTTCCTATACCCGCTGACAAAACGACAATCGCGTTTGATACCAAACTCGGGGTCGTGACTTTCAGGCACCAGAAGCATGCAGACCTGAGCTTCACCGAGTGCACGACCTGTCATCATACCTTCAAGGGCGAGGCGGGTGAGTCGATCAAACCCTGTCATGAGTGCCATAACAAGAAGAAAGGCGCCGAATCACCGGCCGCCAAGACTGCCTTCCATACGCGCTGCATCGGCTGTCATGAATACACGGCCGAAAAGGGTGAACAGGCCGGACCTCTGAAGAAAAAATGTAAGTTGTGCCATGTGAAATAGGCGCGGCGACAGCGTTCGAAGCAGTTCGTCACCCCGTTAGGATTGTGGCCACTGCTGCATAGATCCGGTGTCAATCGCAGCCCCCGGCCTTGGCAATCTTCTTCAGTAGCCTGACTTTCGAGCTGTACTCCCTGTCGGGTGTGAGGTGTTCATCCGGTTGTGAGGC
>JBDNAP010000212.1:0-5674 GCA_039768325.1 Thiogranum sp. | reverse complement strand
GCCAACGCAAATCTTCCAGGTCCAGGTACAGCCTGAACAGCCCATATCGAAAGGCATGGGGCGCATGAGAGTAGCGCTGATGTTTAACCTGCCCGACGTAGAGACGACTGTGCATCGCTGAATTCCTTGAAATCCTGCAAGGCGGTAAGCGCGCTTACCACCCCATCTTCGTGAAAACCGAAACGCCAGTAGGCGCCGCAGTACCAGGTTCGCTGCCTGCCGTTGATTTCCCGGTGCCGTTGCTGTGCCGCGATACCCGGGGTGGTGAAAAGCGGGTGTTGGTACTGCATGCGGCGAATGATCTTGTCCGGATCGATATTGTGTGTGTCATTCAGCGTCACACAGTAAGTCTCTGTTTCCTGTAAACCCTGCAACATATTCATGTTGTATGTCACTGAGACGCGGCCCTCACTGTCCCGCCGGCGCAGGTAATTCCACGCGGCCCAGGTACGCCGGTTTTTCGGCAGCAACGACGTGTCGGTATGCAACACGACGTCATTCTCCTGGTAGGGAATGGCACCAAGAACATCCCGCTCCACCTCACTGGGATCCGATAACATACGCAGGGCCTGGTCGCTATGGGTGGCTATGAACAGCTGATCGAAACGCTCTGTCTCCCCAGAAGCGGTTATAATTTCAACATACGTAGGCAGTCGTTTTACCGATGCAATAGCCTGGTTGAGACGGATCCGATCGATGAATGGCTCCGTCAAACGCCTTACATATTCGCGCGAGCCGCCCTTGATGACACGCCACTGTGGCCGGTTCTTGATACTCAGCAGGCCGTGGTTGTCAAAAAATCGAACAAAGTGACAGGCCGGGAATGACAGCATTTGCTGCCGATCCGTTGACCAGATAGCCGCGCCCATCGGGATGATGTAGTTATCGATAAACAGACGGCCATAGTTGTGTTCTTCGAGGTAGCGGCCCAGCGTAAGCGCCGCATTGTTATGATTAATTAATTCACGCGATTCCCGATTGAATCTCAGGATATCGCGTATCATGCCGTGAAAACGAGGTCTTAGAACATTCCGTCGCTGGGTAAACAATTGGTTGAGGGATGAACCGTTGAACTCAATACCACTTGTTTCACAGCGGCTGCTGAATCCCATGTTGGTGGGTTGGGATTCGATGCCCAGTTCGTCCAGCAATGCGATGAAATTGGGGTAGGTCCGGTCATTGAATACAATAAATCCAGTATCAATGGCAAGGTGTCTACCATTGTGTGCAATATCATGGGTGTGGGTATGCCCACCGACGTGGGAACCGGCCTCGTAGACGGTAATGTCGTGGTTCTTGCACAGATGCCAGGCAGCCACGTTGCCCGCGATTCCTGTGCCGATCACCGCTATCTTCATGGTTATTTCACCTCGTTTTGAATATGGTGCTGGGGTACCGGACGGATTTTCGAGATGTCGTAGCCCTGTTGGCCGATAAGGTCAATGATCATGCTGTAATCTGCATCTGGTATTGTCGGTGTTCGTGCCATGATCCAGACGTAGTCACGCTTGTTTCTTCCGATCACGGTCTGGGTATAGTCTGCGTTCAGGTAGATGATCCGGTAATCCGCCTTGACGGGCCAGATGAACTGCATTCCCCAGATGGCATTCGAGGGATCGTCACTGACGAAGCCCGTGGGTCTGTAGGTTTTTAAAGGGCCATTGAACGAACCCTTGTTGAATCGAAAAGTGGTGGCGACCTGCTTGGGATCGACCAGCTCATAGGACTCGATGGCGTTATACGCCCTGCGTTCCAGGAACGTCGGGATATTGGCAATCACATACCAGTCACCCATGAAACGTTCCAGTTCAACCGCCGGCACGGTACGCAGGGGCGCTGAGCTACTGCAGGAAGAAAGTGCCATGGCAGCCATAATCGAGGTGAGTCGTTTTGGTATATTCATGGAGTGCTCATTCGATGACATAGCGCAGCAGGCGGCCTTTGCCGGTTTTCGCTTGTAAGCCCAGCCACCGGTCGTTGCTGGAATACCAGAGTTCGATATCGAGTTCACTGGCTGTCAGCCGGTAACGCTCAGCCGGTACGCTTGTATTGCTGACCAAGACAGATTGTGCATCGAGTTCTTCGACATCAACTTCCAGGTATTCGCCAGTCTGTGAATTCAGCAGCCGGGTGTGTCGAAGAAAGGATTTGTCCCAGTAGGCGAAGCTGCTGATGCAAGCTGGTAGGGAGACGTTCCCCTTACTCGTCGAGACTTCGAATTCATTGTCAATGATGGCACCTTCCACCTGAAACCGCTCGCCATTCTGATCGGTCGTCGAGGCGATACTTTTAAGGCACTGCTTGTGCCATTGTTCAGTATTCTGGTGCCGATATTCAAACAGGGGTATTTTCAGAAAGGTCACATCGAAATGCGCACGGGTGGTTATTGTTCCGTGCCCCTGTGCCTGTTCAACGCTGAAGTCGTGGTATCCAATCGGAGTTTCATCCAGGTAGACAGTGAAGCGCCATTCCTGCCGAGTGGATGCGGCTGCAGTAGCCGGCAACAGGGCGGCAAGCGAGTACATCAGGCCCGCCACCAGAAGGCATATCCTTGAACAGTCGGGCAGATAGCTCATCCCTGCGTTACCGCCTTGTGAGTATTTCTGGGGATGCCGGGAACGAAGGCGTTGGTGCGATCTATGTATGCGCGATAGGCGGGTCGCCGCTCGGCAATATCTTTCTCCAGTAGCGCCACACCGGATACGCGCAGCAGCAGGAACGTCATCAGCAGTGGTGACAGGATCGCCCACCAGCCTCCGGCGGCAAGCGCAAACAGATAAAAACCCCACCAGACGCAGCATTCGCCAGAGTCATTGGGGTGTCTTGTATAGCGCCACAGGCCTCTATCCATGACGCAGCCCTGAGTGGTGGGTCTCCTCTTGAACGCAGCCAGCTGAGTATCGGCGATGCTTTCAAACAGAGTGCCGAACAGCACCAGTAGCACCGCTAAGGCGTCGAGCAGATTCAGGGGTCGGCTGCCGGTGACGGCGGCCAGCAGGGGTAAGGAGATGATCCAGGCCAATAGGCCTTGCAGCAGAAAAACGATAAACAGGCTCTTGACGGCGAAGTTGGGTGAATATTTGCGCCGCATCGCCTGGTAGCGGGGGTCCTCGCTTTCGCCCCAGTTACGCCAGGTGATGTATACCGATAATCGCAGCGCCCAGAATGCCACCAGTGCGAAGACAAACACGCTGCGCAGTGTTGTATGCTCGTGAGCGAAGAACCAGGTCGCACACAAGGTAAGAATAATAAGCGACCAGAGGCTGTCGACAATACTTGCATCGCCCTTAAAAAGACTCACGATCCATGTGAGTGAGGGGAGGAGTAGGGCTGCAAACAGCCCATAGAGAAACAGGGTCAGATCAAACACGGGCATGGCCTCCCGAGCTTGCCGGTGCTGTGCTGCGGTATTCGTTGCTACCGTCCAGACGGTTTGCGAGAGCCATCAGGCCAGGCATGATCAGGGCCCAGCCCAGCGCCAGTGCTGTCATGGCACTGGTGAAATCCGGTATCTCTACGCCACCAAACTTGTAACCGGCAAAATAGGCGGCCGGGCCGGCTGTAGCGCCGAGTGCGGCCGCCAGCGCCGGGCGTTGCTTCAGCCATTTCAGCGACACATTGAGGGTGGTGGCGAACAGCAACCACATGGCCACAATCCAGTGCGGTGCCGTGTTATCAATCAGCGTGCCGGAGGGGTACTGCAACCAGCCTGCATAGACCAGCAGGCTGTCCCACACTGCACCAATAAAGCCGGCGGACAGTATCAGCAAGAGTTCATTATGCGGGCTGGGTGCGTGGCTGACGTGCCAGGCCACGATGAACAGGGCGGTCAATGTGCCCAGCCAGGGAATCTGGTTGGCCCCGGCCAGCACACAACATAACCAGCCGACTTGAAACACAGCGGCGTTCATGATGATCGCTCTCATGGGCGCACCTTTTTCTCGAACAGGTAATGACTCACCCACCATTGTTGTCCATTTTCATAACCAAACAATTCTGCACAGGCCATGAAGAACATACGCCAGCGCATCCACCACTGCTGGGCCGACGTTGCGCCGTAAGTTTTTTCCAGTACAGGCCAAATGACCGATTTGTGAGCGTCCATGTTTTCCAGCCATGCATTGGCTGTCTTTTCGTAGTGACTGCCGTCCCAGCGCCAATGCCGGTGGCATGTCAGGTCGTGCTGGAAATGCAGGGGCAGGTCATCACTGGGCATCATGCCGCCACTGAAAAAATACCGACTCATCCAGTCAGTCTCATTTTTCTCCTCAAATGCATAGGGTGTGTCACGGTGACAGAAGATGTGCATGAAAAAGCGCCCATCAGATTCCAGCCAACTACTGATACGGCTAAACAAGGCCTGGTAATTACGCATGTGCTCAAACATCTCTACCGAAACAATGCGGTCGTGAGTTTCCCGGCTGATGAAATCGTTCATATCGCAAGTCTGAACGACAACATTGTTGAGTCGGAGCTGCTGGGCCCGATGGGTGATGTGTTCACCCTGTGAAGCTGAATTGGTAACAGCGGTAATCCGGCTGTTCGGGTAGTGCCTGGCCATCCAGATCGTCAAAGACCCCCAACCGCAACCCAGCTCGAGGATTTTCATGCCGTCTTGTAATCCGGCATGCTCGCAGGTAATTCGTAAGGCTTCGGTCTCGGCGGTGTCGAGGTCGCTGATATTCTCGCTCCAGTGGCAGCAACTGTACTTGTTCCGCGAACCGAGCACCTTTAAGAAAAACTCAGTCGGTACTTCGTAGTGCTGCTCGTTGGCCTTGAAAGGCATCGGGGCGATCTCGCTGTTGCACATGGCGTGGATGAAATCTGCTTTCTGATCGGCCAGGGCCTCACAGTCATGGCTGTGTAGCTCAGCGAGGCGTTTTCTCAGGAGTCGCTTGATGCCATGGCGAATCACGGTGTCTGGAAGCAACCCTTGCTCCGACCAGTCGATGGCTTTTGCTGCAGCGTTCTGCATCTGCTTTTCCTAATCCCGATGAATGTCCAATGAAGATGAACAAAACTTATACAGAAAAAACCTGAAAGTCAATAGGCCGTAGAGGGCTACGATTCTGCTCAGACCCCGAGACAGACAGTGAAAATTAATAAATAATTCATAAAAACAAATATATAATAAATTTTATCTTTAAACATGAGTTAATTTATACCAGTTTTAGGATAAAAAAAATTGTACAATTATTGAAAATAAGGTAGATTTGTACACCATACACTCTGAATGGGAAAAGCCAGTGACTCTTGGCAAGCGGTTTTTCGAAAATGTTGTGTTTTTCGGGCTGTTGATCGCTATGAATAGCGCTCACCCAGCTTGTCCACCGACGCTTGATTATCACAAGCGTCCATTGGCCGGAGAGCAGCCCGTGCACTTGTGCGATGTGTTGCAGGGAAAGGTTGTGCTGGTGGTTAACACGGCAAGTCAATGTGCCTACACACCGCAATACGACGGACTGGAAAAACTGTACGCTCGTTACCGCGAACGGGGTCTTGTTGTAGCCGGTTTCCCTTCAAACGATTTTGCAGGCCAGGAACCGGGTACCGAAAAACAGATACAGGAGTTTTGCCGTCTGACCTATGCTGTTCAGTTCCCCATGTTTGAAAAGATGCGGGTCACAGGTGCATCGGCTGATCCTTTTTATAAAAATTTGGCCGCAAGCACAGG
>JBDNAP010000033.1:0-3939 GCA_039768325.1 Thiogranum sp. | reverse complement strand
GCTCGAGCATCAGGAACGCCTCGGCAATCTGTTACACATCGCCAAGGTTGAAATGGCAAATCTTTATCAGCAGGTTGCCGGCTCCGGCCATTCCATACTGCTTACCAATGAATCCGGCATGGTTCTGCACTACACCGGCGACCCCAGCTTCGACTCGACCGCTGCCAACAGCGGCTTGACGGAGGGAGCAATCTGGTCCGAACAAATGCAGGGCACCAATGGCATGGGCACCTGCCTGGCGGAGCGACAACCGCTGATCATTCACCAGAACGAACACTTCCTGGCCAGCAACCTGGCGCTGACCTGCACCGCCTCCCCCATCTTTGACCCGAGCGGGAAGATACTTGCAGTGCTGAACGCCTCCAGCAAGTACAACAAGGCACAGCAGCACACCCTGGCGCTGGTAAACATGTCAGCCAAAACAATCGAGAACCGTACCTTTCTGTGCATGTTCAAAAATCATTTCATCATGCACTTCCACAGCCGCCCCGAATTCGTGAACACGCTTGGGGAAGGGCTGATAGCCTTTCAATCCGATGGCGTCATACTGGCATCCAATCAGAGTGCGCTGGTCCAGGTGGGCTGGAAGTCTCCTGCCCAGCTGCGCGGGCAGAAAATCGACGAAATATTCGATTTGTCGCTACCCACGCTCCTGCAGCAACCGGCCTACAATTCACTGCACGCTGTGCCGATACATGAAGCGACACAGGGGCGTCGCTTCTTTGCCATCGTCCAGAAGCCCGAGTCGGAAACCTTTTCGCATTGCCGGCCGCGGGCGGATATCAGTGTCAGGAACAGCCCCATCGACAACACGGACGGCGCGGGGCCGCTTAGTACACTGGAATTCGGTGATCAGCGTATGGCCGAGAATATACGTATTGCGCGCCGTGTACTTGACAAGGGCATTCCATTTCTCCTGTGTGGGGAAAGCGGTACCGGCAAAGGTGTGTTCGCCAGGGCTGTGCATCAGTCCAGTGCGCGGGCGAATAAACCCTTCATGACGATTGACTGCGCATCGATTCCGGAGTCCTTGATTGAAAGTGAGTTGTTCGGATACAAAGCCGGTGCCTTTACCGGTGCCAACCGGCAGGGTAGCCCGGGCAAAATCGTGCAGACCAACGGTGGCACACTGTTCCTCGACGAAATCGGCGACATGCCCTTATCTTTGCAGGCGCGTCTGCTCCGGGTCCTGGAAGAGAAGGAAGTTGTCCCGCTGGGTGGTCAGCAGGTGGTGAAGCTGGACCTGTGGGTCATCAGTGCAACCCACCGCGATCTCTCGGCGATGCTGGAAGAAGGCAGCTTCCGCGAAGATTTATACTACCGCCTGCAGGGCGTCAGCGTTACCTTGCCGGCGCTGCGTGAACGTACCGACAAACACAATCTCGTCAATCATCTGATCAGGGAAGAAATTGGGCCTGACTCCGACATCCAGGTCGATGAAGAGGTGCTCAACCGCCTGATCAGTTATTCATGGCCGGGCAATATCCGGCAAATGCGTAATGTATTGCGTACCCTGATTGCGCTGAGGGAATCCAACCACATTACCGCAAATGATCTGGTCGATGGCCTGTTCCGCGATGCGAAATTCGAGCAGGATTGCCCGCAGGCAAGCGCGAACAGGAATGATGAGAGCACGGACCCGCTGCTCTGCGCCGAACGTGAAGCCTTGCTTCAGGAACTGGAACTTTGTCGCTGGAACGTCTCCACTGCTGCCAAACACCTGAGGCTCAGTCGCAACACCCTGTACCGCAAGATGAAACGCTGCAGCATCACACCTACACGATAACCGACCGCTACCCTGCCTGGCGGGTGACACAAAAGCGGAGGAAAAGAGAATCCTCATTCATCCTGACGAATTGCATTTCATGGCCGCATGTTTCAGGCGGGGCATTTCCAGACGCGAGGCCAGTCATGTCACCTGAGAACACAACCCCGCGCCTGGCATGGGCGATAACCGGCTCAGGTCACTTTGTCCCGGAGTGCCTCGAATTATTGCAGACAATCGACAACGTCGACCTGTTTCTTAGCCGGGCGGCTGAGGAAGTGTTGCACATATATGGCTACCGGGTGAGTGATCTGCGCGGAAAATTCCGTGTATTCCGCGATACCACAGCGAGCGGCGTACCGGTCGGGCGGCTTTATAACGGTATTTACCATACCTATGTGATTGCGCCGGCAACCTCCAACACGGTGGCAAAATGTGTGTGGGGAATCTCCGATACACTGGTCACCAATATGTATGCGCAAGCCGGCAAGTGTCGTATCAAATCCATCGTGTTCGCCTGCGACACTGCGCCGGAACTGCTGTCCGAGGCACCGGCCGGCACCGTACCGGTGTATCCGCGCCGCATCGATCTCGACAATGTCGAGAAGCTGCAGGCGTTCGAGGCAACCGAGGTGGTCTCCGATATGGATCAGCTACAGCGGGCCTTAGAGCCCCGCATGTCATGGCCGAGAGCATCCTGTTCCTGACCGGAAAGCTGGCGGAAAAGAACCTCACCAGGGTCCTCGAAGCCATGCAGCCGACCGCGTTTACCCCACGCACACATCAACTGGGTATCAATGTCGCGGGCCTGATGACCGCTGACATGATCCGACGCCGGCTTCCACGCCCCCTTGATGTCGACCGCATGATCGTACCCGGCCGCTGCCGGGGGGATCTGCAGGCACTGTCGGTGCATTACGCGATTCCGGTACAGCGTGGACCGGACGAACTCAAGGACCTGCCGCTGTTCTTCGGACAGAGCGAAATCAAACCAGACCTCAGTCGCTACGACATCAACATCTTTGCGGAAATCGTCGATGCGCCTCTACTGGACGTGGACACCATCCTCCAGCGTGCACAGGTATACCGCCGCGCCGGTGCAGACGTAATTGATATTGGCTGTTTGCCGAATACGCCCTTCCCGCAGCTGGCCGAGACCGTCACCGCCCTGATCAGCGCCGGCTTTCGTGTCAGCGTTGACTCGGTCGACCCGCAGGAACTGCTGACCGGTGGTCTTGCCGGCGCCGACTATCTGCTGAGCCTGAACGCTGACACCTTGTGGCTGGCCGACGAAGTCGAGTCCGTTCCGGTACTCATTCCCTCGCTGCCGGGTGATCTGGATTCCCTGCTGCGGGCCATGGAACAACTCGATGCCAGCGGCCGTCGCTACCTGGCCGACCCTATCCTGGATCCGTTACTGTATGGGTTTACCGAATCCATCCACCGCTACCGCGAACTGCGCCGACGCCGGCCTGATAGCGAAATCCTGATGGGTATCGGCAATGTTACCGAACTGACAGACGCTGATACAGGTGGTATCAATGCCGTGCTGGCCGGCATTGCAACAGAGTTGCAGATCAGTCATGTACTGACCACTTCAGTCAGCCCTCATGCAAAGCGTGCAGTCAATGAAACGGATGTTGCCAGACGCATGATGCATTGCGCACGTGAGGCCAACAGCCTGCCACGTGATATTGACGGCAGCCTGATCAGCCTGCACGAACGCCGCCCTTTCCCGTACACTCGACAGGAAATCGAAGAGACTGCATCTGCCGTGCGCGATCCCAGCTATCGAATCGAGGTTAGCAGCGAAGGGATTCACCTGTACAACCGTGACGGACTGCACACCCACAGCGATCCCTTCGAACTCTTTCGACAGCTGGATCTGGATGGCGATACCGGGCACGCCTTCTATCTCGGCACTGAGATGGCGCGGGCACAGATCGCCTGGCAGCTGGGTAAGCGATACGTACAGGACCAGGAACTGAACTGGGGCTGCGCAAGCGAACAGCACCGGCAGGACAACGACGACTACACCGGACCCGGAACCACCCTGAGCAGGACAGGCAAGCGATCATGATTCGAGAAACAGTGGTAACGACCCGCGCCGCGGACGGTCAGATTCATATCGCACCCATGGGTATCCGCGAGCAGGGAGAATACCTGTTGCTGGC
>JBDNAP010000211.1:0-4949 GCA_039768325.1 Thiogranum sp. | reverse complement strand
TGCCGTGTTTGGCGAAGCGCAACTGTTGGCTGCAGCTGATATTATCGTCGCCGCCAATCTCGATGGCGGGGGCGAGGCGCGCATTTTTCTTGCTGCCAGCATGCATCGCGAGCACCTGCTGGAGTATCACGGCGAACTTGTCCACGAACAGTCCTTCGTGAGCTGGGACGAACGTGAACAGTGCGTGCGGGCGCGCCGTCAGCAGCGCCTGGGTGAACTGGTGCTGCTGGACGAAGCCTGGCAGGATGCCGATCCCGAGGCAGTGCAGTCTGCCATGCTCGACGGTATACGCCGCCACGCACCGGCCTGTCTGCCATGGAGTAAGGTCGCGCGCCAGCTGCAAGCCAGAATCGGTTTTTTACATCGCCTGATGCCGCAGGACTGGCCCGACGTCAGCGACGCCGGGCTCATCTCCAGACTGGATGAATGGTTATCACCGTATCTGTACGGCATGAGCCGAATGACACACCTGAAAAAGCTGGATATGCACGTTGTGCTATTGGCTCAATTGTCCTGGGTGAAACGGAAGCAGCTCGACGAACTGGCGCCCACCCATTTGACCATCCCCAGCGGCACCAGGGCCCGCATCGATTACAGCCACGAGACACCGGTGCTGGCGGTACGCCTGCAGGAAATGTTCGGTCTCGGCGATACACCGCGCGTTGCCGGCGGCCGTATTGCCGTATTGCTGCACTTGCTGTCACCGGCGCGCCGGCCGGTGCAGATAACGCAGGACCTCGGCGCTTTCTGGCAGGGCAGCTACCATGAGGTGAAGAAAGAACTCAAGGGCCGTTATCCCAAACACCATTGGCCCGATGACCCGTTGCAGGCCCGGGCCAGTGCTTCTACCAGGCGTAAACGTTAGCACCGGAATAACTTTACTCTACCTGTAGCAGCGGTCCCCTGACCGCGACTGATAGTAAAACTTAAAAAAACAGGTGCGATGATGCGCGAGCCAAATTATCATTGGATCCGCTTCCTTTGGCTTACTCAATCAACCTGGTACCCTCAATACAATGAAGTGGCTGGACAAACTACCAATCACGGTGATTTTACCGCTTGCCGTGTTTCTCGCATTGGCGCCTTTTGTGCCGGAGCCGCATCTTTGGGAGAAGTTGAAAATGCTTGTTGCCGGGACCTTGACCAGGCCGATCGATATTTTTGACTTGTTTCTGCACGGCACGCCGCTGGTGCTTCTGGTTCTCAAATTGCTGCGTCTTAACAGTCAAAGATGACAACGTTTTATCTGTGAGCCGCCGGCAACACGGTAAGAACTGCGGTGCAGTAAGGGAGAAGCCCGGCATCTGGCGGCAGAACACCTGTGTTCTCCAAGAGGCAAAGTCGACACGGACCCGGAAAAAGGCAGTTAAAGATGAGACTCTATCTGGTACAACATGGTGAGGCGCTCGCTAAGGATGTGGATCCCGAGCGGGCATTGAGTGACAATGGTCGGGCCGTTGTGGCAGAGCTGGCCGCTTTTCTAAGAGGTCGTGTGCAGGTGTCGGCTGTTGTTCACAGTGGCAAAGCGCGGGCGCGACAGACGGCGGATCTGCTGGCGGTTGCGTTGGCGCCCGGCATGCCGGTTGAGGCTATATCCGGTATCAACCCCAATGATGCCGTTGAATCGTTTATGCAGCGGATTGCAGAATCAGGCAAGGACACCCTGATGGTTGGGCACCTGCCGTTCATGGCGAAACTGGTAGCCAGGCTGGTGACGGGGTCCGAAGCAAATACGGTGGTTGCCTACCAGCCTGGCAGTATGGTCTGCCTGGAATCCGAAAACGGTCGCGGCTGGCAGATCCAGTGGATGATTCGTCCGGATCTGCTTTCGGCAGAGGAAAATCACCCGGGCTGAACTAAGCGGAGCTGCTGGATGAATCAGTCTCCGATCTGCAATCCCATTTTCCTGGCGCGTTTCAGCCACAGTCGGCGCGCGTGTTTCTGCATGTCGGTGGTGGCATCGCCTTCATCGACTATCTCCAGACCGAGCATCGTCTCCAGGATATCTTCGAGCGTCAGAAGGCCCTCGATTCCGCCGTACTCGTTGACGATGATCATGATGTGAGCACGCTGGCGCAGGAACTCGTCAAAAGCGCGCGACAGTGAGGTCGATTCCGGCAGTGCTGACATCTCACGGCGGTAGGTGGTGAGTTTCGTGCCAGTGTTGCCACGCGCCTGCGCCAGCAGCAGGTCGCTGCGCAACACAAAGCCGTTCAAATGACCTGGCTCTTCGCCGTAGATCGGGATGCGCGAAAAACGTTCACCGCCGTACTTCCAGAAGAATTCCTCGACCGTGAGATGCTCCGGTAGAGAGAAAATGACCGTTCGAGGGGTCATGGCATCGGTAACGCGGGTGTCGCGAAGTCGCAGCAGGTTTTTCAGGATCTGCGTCTCCTGCTGCTCCAACTGTCCCTCTTTGGCGCTGAGTTCGGCCATGGCGGCGAGTTCTTCGCGATTGAAACCCGTCAGGCCGGGTCCGTGAGTCAGGCCTCTGGTCAGCATCTCAGAGAGTTTCACGAACGGGTATAGCGACCAGATCAGGCCACGAAGCGCATAAGCGGTGGCCGGGGCCAGCTGCTTCCAGTAGTGGGCGCCCAGGGTTTTGGGAATAATCTCGGAGAACACCAGTATGAGCAGTGTCAGAACGGCCGATGCGATGCCGACATAGGCATTGCCGAAGACCTGGGCGGCCTGCGCCCCGGCCCCGGCCGCACCGACCGTATGGGCAATGGTGTTCAGGGTAAGGATTGCCGCCAGAGGGCGGTTGAGGTCCTGTTTCAATCCGGCGAGCATAGAACCGGTGCGCTGCCCTTGCTGCTGCATCAGCGTGATGTGGGGTGTGGTGACACTGAGGATAACGGCTTCGGCAATGGAACATAAGAAGGAGAAGCCAAGCGCGATGAAAATATAGGTGACGAGCAGTAACATGGAGCACCGTTTTTTCGCTTTCTGTAAGTGTTTGTGGGAGTAATAGTGAGGCTTGCATTTAAGCATACATCTTAACAGCAATCTTGTGACGGTAATATTGGCCCCAAGGGCAGTGTCTATACGCTGGGGGGTACAGTGGGCCGGCAGTTTTACGGGCGTTGCCAGTAGCGCTGTTTATTTGAAAGCCGCGGCCCGGCATAGCTGCCGGGCCATTGGATTTCCGACTCAGTAAGCCGCCGCGTCGGCTTCATAGCGCAGGCCCTTTCTGCCGGCCTGTTCACGGACGGCGCTGTAGATCTTTTCATCCAGTGAATCCCCGGCACCACCTGTTTCTTCCACTTTCTTTTTCAGAAAGTCGGAGCGTTTATCCGACAGCTTTTCGATCTGCCGCTGCAGTTCGTTACGGCGTTGTGCGGTTTCCTCGATCAGAGCTTGTTGTTGTGCCGGAGCCATTGCCTGCATCGATGCAGGGAGTTGATCTTTGTCAATCCCGGAGAGTTCCACGCGACCGCTGGCGATGTCGTCGACCAGTTCGCCTTCACCGAGAAAGTTGGTTTTACCGCTTGAAGAGGTGTTGAATACCGCCCGGCGGGCACGGGACGCGAACGATGATGTGGCGTGCAGTTTGTCGGTAGCGTCCACTTTCGACTGCTGTTTTTCCTTCTCTTCGGCATCACCGTAGTACAGGCGCGTGTGGTCAAGCTTTTCAGACAATAGGGCGATCTTTTTGTCGAAGGGTGTTGCAATCGCCACGGCGTTGCCCGCTTGTGCCACCTGGAAATAGCGGCCCTGACCGAGTTGCGCAATCTGTTGCCAGCCTGCGGCGGTTGTCTGATTCTGACCACTCTGGATGGCATTCACCACGATGCCTTTCTTCACCGCCACGGCCAGGGTGTCCGGGTACTTGACGTCATCCTGGTAGTTCATGTGCGGCGGCGCGTCACCGACCAGGAACACCACTTTGTAGGTGTTCTGATCCTGGCTCCACGATAGGTGGTGCACGGCGTCATGCAAGGCCTGGTTGACGCTCTCCGGGCCATCGCCGCCACCGTCAGCCTGAAAATCCATCAGGCGGGCGTACATGGAATCCAGGTCATCGGACAGGTCCAGTACTTTGGTCACGTAGGCGTCGCCACGATCCCGGTAGGCGACCAGCCCCATCCTGATTTCAGGTGCCGATTGCGCCGAGGCCATGGTGCTGGCGATGGACCAGATCTTTTCCTTGGCAGCCTGAATCAGGCCGCTCATGCTGCCGGTGGTATCCAGAACAAACACCACTTCGATACTCGAGTGATCCTGGGTCGGTGGATTGACCACTGGTGTTGCCAGCGCCGCGGTGTTTGTGGCGCCGATGCTTTGATAGACCGGGTAAAACGCAACACCCGTCGCGGTAAAGACGAATAAGGCCAATGCAATAATTTTAGATTTCATGGGTATATCCTCTTGTTTAATGGGTGGAAGAAAGTTTTCGCACCGCGGCTTCGGCGGTACGATGGGCGCGTTGAAAACGGTCTTCGTTTTCCGGTCCGGCTGGTGTCCCTCTGTTCCTGTTGCCCAGCCTGGTGGGGATGGCGACGAACAGGGCCTGCACCAGGAAGAAACACCAGAGACTCAGGAATACACTGCCTGTGTGCCCGGCTGCCCAGATCGCGGAGGCCAGACTGAGGCCGTGCAATCCGAGGTCAGCCAGCGCCGGCAGGACACTGGAATAGAAGTACAGCGACCGGGTCAGCCAGATAAATCCCAGCTGCACCAGTACGTACGGCAACAAGGGGGGGGCGACAAACCAGATGACCCCCGTTACCAGGCTCCAGGCGGCAACGACGGTGACGCGTCCCACCCGTTCGTGGCTGCGCGATAACAGGTACAACACATAGGCAAGACCGGTGCCGGCGATCAGCAGACGCAACACGACGTCGGCCGGGAGCACCGGGCTGAGCACGCTGTACAAGGCGCTGCCAAGCAGACTTGCCGTCAGGGCAACCGCGACACCCTCGAAAAACGTGGGCTGTTTCATGACC
>JBDNAP010000032.1:0-17142 GCA_039768325.1 Thiogranum sp. | reverse complement strand
GTTATTCGGCACTAACGGGTGCAACCAAGATAGGCCGCTGACGCGGTGCGACCCAGTTTACTGGTATTAATTTCGCTGCTGAGCCGCTCCTGGTAGCGCCTGCCCAGATCGGTGATTGCCTGGTTCAGGCGCAGAATCTCCTTTATGGCGGCTGCTACTTCGGTGGCATACTGTTGCTCAGCCGGTTGCTGAAAACAACGCATAACCAACTCCCTGCGCCTGGTTTCAATTTCAGCCACCAACCCCCAGTCATGATCACCCGCTTTTGCCAGCATCTCCCTGCTGAGAGCCAGTATCTGTTCCAGCTGCTGGCTGCGCTTACTATCCATGGCATTTTTCCTCAAGGGAGTATCAGGCGGCCGGTTCCTGACCGGTTGCATGGTCAGCGATAGCATCCCAGGCTTCCTTGATCTGTTTCAGAAGATCTGACACCTCGTCCAGCAGGGACATATCGTTAACGCTGTTTGCTTCGATGAGGCGACGTTCCATGTAGATGTACAGATCTTCCAGGTTCTGGGCAATCTCACCGCCCTTTTCCATGTCCAGACTGGTCTTCAATCCTTCAATGATCGAGATCGCACTGCCAATCTGCGCCCCCTTGGGCTGAATTTCGCCACGTTCCATATGCCCCTTTGCGACAGCAATCTTACCCAGCGCACCCTCCAGTAACATCTGGATCAACCGGTGCGGACTGGCAGACTCTATCCTTGCCTGAACAGCATTCTGGCTGTATTGATCCATTGCGTTTCGAACACCTGCAAAACTCATTACCTACTCCTTGTTACCCGCAAGCTAGTTACTGGCCGACTGTAACTGTAAATTCGGCAACGTCGCCAATTGTTGTGATAAAAATGTACTGGTGCCCTGTAACTGTCCCATCAGGGTATCCAGGGTATTGAACTGATCGAGCAGACGTTTCTCCCTCAGCTCAAGACGGTATTCCATATCCGAAATTCTCTGATCCACTCTGTCAATGCGACTGGTGAGGCCGTCCTGACGAATATTGATCAATCCATCCGCCTGAACAATGTTACCAATCAGGGTATCGACCCTGAACAGATAACCCTGATCATCGCTGGCAAACAATTCCGCCATGCCGGCATAGTCAGCATTGATGGCATTTTGTAAAGCACCGCTGTCCAGGGACAACTTGCCATCACGCTGGAAGGACACACCGATTTCGGACAGGTAGGTGAAACCGCCGGTCAGTCCGGACGGTGGTGTGTTGAATACCGCCTGAATCCGGCTCTCGATACTACGTAGAGTATTGTCGGCTTCCAGGTCATTGCCTTCACCCGACAGGCTGTCGATGGTGGTTTTCAGTTCATTGAATGCGTCGACAAAGGCCTGCACGGACTCTGTGACCGAGCCGGTATCGCGACTGACATTGAGCTGAACATCACTGCCTGTCTCGGCGAGAAGATTCAGTGTGATGCCACTGATGGCGTCACTGATCGTGTTACTGGAACGAGTAATGGTGTACAAACCGTCGACCAGCAGCTCTGAATCCAGTTGTGCTGGGTCGTTGATATCGCTAAGGTCGAGGTCTCGACGCAGTCTGCCGGTGGCCGACAGATTGATGGCATTGACATTGCCGGTTTCGGTAGCCGTCAGCACCAGGCGGTGACTGCCGCTGTTCTCGCTGATAATGGTTGCCGAGACCCCGCTATTATCCGGCGCATCGTTGATTGCGTCCCTGAGTTGCGACAGGGTCATACCCCCCCCTTCGACGGTAAACGCATTTCCGTTTACGGTGAAGGTCATTTTATTACCGTTTCGACCCAGTGTAGTGCTATCGGTATCGGTGATGGCCAGCGAGCCCATCTTGTGGACTTCGGCAAGGCTGACAACCTGGATATCGACAGAACCTGTCGCCGCGCTGCTGTCCGCTGTAGCCGTAAAAGCGGTGTCATCAGAGGATACCGCTTTGTAGACTTCAAAAGCATCCACGGTCTTGAGATCGCTGAGTGCCGACTGAAACGTGGTCAAGGAACTTTTCAACTGACCGAAGGCACTGAGCTGTACCTGAAGATCTCTTTTGTTGCTTTCCAGGCGATTCAGCGGCTGACGCTCAATCTCCATCAACTGATTGACGATGGAATTTACGTCCAGTCCGGAACCCACGCCGGGTGCACTAATCATGCTCGAACCTCATATGAAATAAATGGCTTACCGGCTATAAAGCAAAAGCAGTGCCAGCTCATGCCTGCTCGCGAAGAATCAGGCTTTCGGGTGAATCCAGATTTTTTGCAATGCGCAGAGTTTCTTCTGAAGGAATCTGCCTGATAACTTCTTGTGTTTCAGAATCAACGACTTTGACGACCAGTCTGTCGCTTTCCTCATCGATACTGAACAACAGGTCACGCTGGAAGTTCTGTACAAAATCACTGATCCGGCTTACCGCTGACTCGACCTGCTCCACTTGCGTGCGCTCCTCAGCTTTTTCCAGCCGGGTTGATGGCAGATCCTGTCCGCGTGCGGCGGGTTCATTCCGCTCTGGCTGTTCCGGTTTGCGGGATTTCGGTACTTGCGTAGGTTGCTGCGCGCCCTGCAGGCGAGCGGGTTCCAGACTCAACACCGATATTGTGTAATCAGATGACATCATTCACCTACCTGTTAAAAACCGGAAGGGTGGAGCATCCCTGCGTCCACCCTTCCCTAGGCGTGATTTAAAGCCGTCGTGCTTACTGCAGTAACGATAGCGCGGTCTGTGGTAGCGTGTTGGCCTGCGCCAGCATCGCGACACCGGCCTGCTGCAGAATCTGCGCCCGGGTCAGATTCGCTGTTTCCGCCGCGAAGTCGGTATCCTGGATTCGGCTTCGTGCAGCAGAGAGGTTTTCGGAGTAGGTGGTCAGGTTAACAATGACCGACTCGAAACGGTTCTGCACGGCACCGAAAGTGGCACGCGAAGTGGAAACAAAATCGATACCGGTTGCGGAAGAATCCAGGTTGGTGATGGCTGTCACCGCAGCGGCAGAACTACCGACATCAATAGTACCGGTAGCGGTCAGGGTGGCGTTGTAACCGGTAATACCCGTCAGATCCAGGCCGGTTACGCCAATCCGGTTTTCGGCACCGGCATCCTGGCCGATCTGGAAGTTCAGCGTGGTGGCACTGGAATTCAGCAGACTGGCACCGTTAAATGCGGTGGTGGTGACGATACGCGAAATTTCCTGGGTCAGCTGATCGACCTCGGCCTGCAGGCCGGTGCGGTCTTCGACAGAAGCGTTGGCGGACTGTACGGCGATTTCCCGGATACGCTGCTGTGCGTTCTGGATCTGGTCCATGGCGCCCTCGCCGGTCTGAGCCATCGAGATACCGTCCTGGGCATTTCGTACGGCCTGGTTGAGGCCACGAATGTCTGCTGTCATTTTCTGGATATTGAACAGACCGGCAGCGTCGTCCTTTGCAGTATTGACGCGCAGACCGGAAGACAGACGGCGCAGTGAAGTTTCCAGAGAACCCTGAGAGGTACTCAGGTTGCGTTGTGCGTTCAGGGATGCAAAATTCGTGTTGATGGTCAATGCCATGATAAACACTCCAAATCTTCAAGTAGGCGGACTGCCGCAATAGTCGGTCAAAATCAACGCCTGTTATAAATAGCGGATATACCATCGCTCTGGTATTCACCGCTTCCGACTAGGTTAGCGTTCGCGGCCCAGGAAACTTTAGGTTGGAATGGCAATTTTTTGACATAATTTTATTGTTATTTTTCAATTTGTTGTAGATTATAGCAGCAACTCTCGCGACACCGCACCATTACCCGAAAACCCGCAGCAGAGACGACTGACACTCCTCGCGGGTAGCCCGTCAACGTCCTGCAACCCTGCCCTGCGCGCTGAGACGCTGCCGGCAATCACCGGACGGGTCCAAAGCCGCCAGCCAGTCATCCAGATGTTGCTGCAACAGCCAGTTTTCCCGTACCCAGTCCTGCAACGCATCACCCTCCCGGCGTGTTGCGTCCATATCGTGGATGCGTTCGCGGATCGCCTTGATCCAGGCACGGGCCTGATTGTGCACACGACACACCGGACCTTCATGATAGGGGGCGATATCACTGGCGATAACCGGCCAGCCCAGTACACCATATTCCAGCAGGCGCAGATTACTCTTGGACTCGTTGAAGCGATTGTGCTCCAGCGGCGCGACAGCGAGATCCAGGTTCAGCGTTGCCAGTTTTTGCGGGTATTTTCCGAATGTAACCGGATTGTGTATCTCCTTGACATAGGGCTGCAGGAAATCCGGACACATGCCAAAGAAGACCCAGTCGACTTCGTCTGCGGTCTCACGTACAACCTCTTCGAGCAGTTCCAGGTCACCCAGATGCTGCTGTGCGCCCGCCCAGCCCACCCGTGGTTTGTCCGATACCCCACGCTCTGAATGCAGGCCACCCCAGATAGCTTCGTCCAGGTAATTGGGTACCACCCTGACATCATCAGCCATACTGCGTAACTCCTCGGCCAGCGCTTGCGTTGTGACGATCACCCGGTCGGCGATACTCAGACACCTGCGCACCCGTTTCTTTACATCCTTGTATATGGTTTTGGAAAAGGGATTTTTTGGTGGCATGGCATACATCAGGTCGTCCTGGCCAAAGACAATAAAGGTCTGATTCACCCTCTTGTAGGTCTCCATTGCATCCATGTAAGGATCGTGCATGGCGTTATGCATCAGCAGGCTATCCACTTGCAAACGCTTTAGTTCCGCCGTAGTCGGCAACTGAACGAGATCTTTCGAGAAAGGCAGAATCAGGCTGTCCGCGACCCCCTTGCCCTGCATGGCTTGCAGAGGCTGCTGGATACGGAACTTCCAGGAACCGATCGAACCGGCGCCCAGGCCAACGACGCGGTGTAAGGTATCGTCAGTGTACCTAAGCTGGGGAGAAAAGCTGCCGTCCACAGAAAACCGTTTGCCGGCCAAACTCAGATTCTGATTGTATGCGGGGTCACTGGCCAGCGTAGCGAGCGAGCGCGTGCACACAGCTTCAGATTCACGTGTAACGGCTTCATCGATATCAATACCATCCAGTGCGGACTGGTCTTCTCCCAGGTACAACAGCGTTGAATGGGGTGTCCAGATTATTTTCCTGCCGGTTTCACGGACCCGTAAGCAATAATCTACCGCCTGGTAAAGCGGTATTCTCAGATCTTCAGATATCCCCCCCAGCAACTCGAATACCGATTTGCGAACCAGCATACAGCTGGCGGAAACCGCCGACATTTCCTGGGCCACCTGTGCGCGCCCCATGTACCCTGGTTCATCCAGGGAAAGGCCGCCATAGGCCACCATCCCGATAGAATAGGGTCCTGCCCCCAGAATGAATCCACCGCCGACTACCTTCTTGTCCGTTGAAATCAGGCGTGGCGCGGCTACCGCCACATCTTTGTTTTTAAACTGTGCCACCAGACGCTCGAGCCAGTTCGGCTGAATAGCGATGCTACCGGGACTCATCAGTAAAATATGTTCGCTACGCGACTCGCGTACCAGCTCAAGCACCTTCTGCCACAGCGGTTCTGCCCGCGAATAGGTACTTACCTCGCCACAATGACTGGGAGCGAGTTCAGCCGGCAACTCCACATCGTCCCGAACCAGCAGACGAACCCGGAAATCGGGGTAATCCGTCATGGACGTCAGGCTATCCAGGAACAGTCCCATAGATTCAGGCCTGCCACTTACCGGAACAATAATGTCGACGGGTGGTTTGTCCTTGCAGGCATAGTCTATAAAATAACTGCCAAACACAGTCCCAGGGTGGACATCAGCAGTGATGGCACACCGTTGTAAATGTGCCTCCACGCACTGACCACGGTGCTCTGAGATTGCCAGCTCATCTCGAGCGAGTTGAAAACGATCCTGCTGATGTATTAACACGTCCGGAATATGGCCGATCGCCTCCGCGCCGAATTGTTCAGCGAACCGAAACGCGATGTCATAGGCCTCGGTTCCCGAATATAGAGAATAACCACCGGCTGCAATGAGTGCTTCACGTTCGAGCAGCAGAAAACGCCCCATATAGGGCATGGCGCGTAGCAGTTCAAGATTGAACTCCGGCTTGAAGAGGGGATCGTAGCGCGCGCCTCCAGTACCGATTCGGTCCTCATCCATGTACACCAGTCGCCACTCCGGGTGCCGGTGCAGGAAATCGACATGCTTGAACAGCAGATGCGTTTCCAGCTTGCTGCCGGCATCAAGCAACCCGATCCAGTCAGCAGTGGACTCCATGACAACAGCATTTACCTCCTGCATGAGGTCACCTTCGACCTGGCGCCACTCCAATATGTCCATTTCTTCGAATATAGGATCTGGACAGGGTGAACAGGACACGACACTCAAGCCCCAACCGCCGTACAATTGTGTACCTAGACTATCCAGCGTGTCTGCCAGAGCTTCTTCCTGGCCCGACAGGTGGGTCATTAGCAGATGGACTGAAGGCTGTATCGTCCAATCGGTCATCATGTGCCTGCTAATTAGCGCAATAACCCGATCACGCAACCGGTGTCTGTGCAGCCACTCCTGATAACTGTTCTCTGCTATCGACTGGCCATATGCCGATTCTGAGCCCGGTGCCGCTTCCGCACCGGTGGTTTTGAAGCCTTCACCAGCCGATGTCCAGGCATCGATATTTCTTGTCAGCGTCTGAAAAACGGTTTCTCGCTCCTTGAGCAAGTCCCCCGTCAGGCCTTTTCCGTGCCGGGCATAGATCAGGCGGTAGGCATCCGCGGTATCTGCAAGTCTCCTTCGTGAGACATTGTCAACCTGATCGACACGATGTCTGACCTCGACTGTTGTCTGCTCGACATGATGGAAGTCATAGTGTTCCGACAGGCGGAGAAGAAACTCCCAGTCCTCATAACACGACAGCGAACTGTCAAATATGCCACTCTCATCAAGACAGGCCCGCTTATGAGCCCAGGTGTTAATAGGAATATAGTTGTTTACGAGAAGACGGTGCCGGGAATATTCATGGTGTGCGTAGGGGTTTGACCTGCCAACTTCCTTACCTGCGCCATCAACGAGTCTTTCCTTAACGACCACCGCATCGGTATAGATAAAGGCACGACCCTGCCCGGACAACTCCCTTACTACCGTTTCTAAATGATGGGGGAGATAAACATCATCATCATCCAGGTAGCAGATAATTTCACCTTTTGCTACTGTAAATGCAGTATTTCTTGCTACCGCCTGCCCGTGTGAGCGGTCGAAGTCGATACGACGAATCCGATCGGATGCATCCCTGCCGTCAGTCACACTGCCGACACTCTCCCCGCCATCATTGACAACAATCAGCTCCCAGTTCCTGTAAGTCTGTGCAATCACCGAGTCAAGCGCCCGACCCAGCAACTGCAAGCGGTCTTTGGTCGGCATGACGATACTGATAAGCGCTGCTGCTTCGTGTTTTCCCTGTCTGCCTTCGGCAAGCTGATCGGCAGGAACCAGATAACCTGCACTGAGAGCTGGACGCGGTCCCCACTGATCCGGCCAGTTACGCTGTCTGGCCGTTTCCGACTCTCTGGCTCCTGCATCGGCGAAAGCGTGTTCAAGACTGCCGGGCGACTTCAGGTAGAGGCCCAGCACTTCCGGTATATGCCTGAAGGTTTCGCTAGTCGCCATACGCAACCAGAAGTCATAGTCCCCTGCCACCTTCATTTGCGCATCGAAGTCTCCATACTTTTCATGTACCGACCGGCGCCACATCGGCTGCGGGCCGATATAGCAGACGGAAAACAGATGGCGCGCGTCGAATACCGGCCAGCGGAATAATCCCTCTACGGACGCCTTGTCGAAATATGCATTCTGGGTGCGGGTAACCGCGCAGTCCGCATACACCAGGGAGACATCCGGACACATCTCCAACTCGGCGACCATACGTTCAAACGCATCCATCCGGTGCCTGTCATCGGTATTGGCATTGGTCAGATATTTTCCCCGCGCCTCGACAATTGCCCGGTTCCAGGCGGCATAAATAGTTTCCCGCTTTTCGCTGCGGATGTAACGGATATTGCCATATCGCTGCTGAAACTCCTCGACGACCGAACGCTCATTTTGCTGTGATCCGCTATCAACAACAATAATTTCGAGCCTGTCTGATAGAGTTTGCGCCTCCAGGTCATCAAGGCACCCTCGTATGTATTTCTCGCTGTTGTAGGTTGAGACAATTGCCGTGACGAGGGGTTGGCTATCTCTGTCGATACCGTCTTCGAAGGCAAGCTCATCCTTGTCTGAAGCATCTGATAACAAGCCCGTTACTTCATCGTCGGCTGGCACATTGGCCAGGTAGGACGCACATAAAGCACTTGCTTCTTCGGGCCGTCCTAGTGCAGTGAGTAATTTTGTTCCGTTAATAACGCTATCCCTGTTGCAGGGATCCAGATCCAGAGCCTTAGCCAGATAATCCACGGACGCAGCCCAATCCCCTTTCTGCCAATACACTACGATGAGATTGTTCAGCACTTCGATGTTATCAGGCATCGCTTCATAGGCCTGCTTGAACAGCGTCTCTGCGAGTACCAGGTCCCCATCATGAAAGGCTCTTTCGCCTTCCTTAATCGCCGAATACAATCCGACAGCTATAGCCGTGGTCTTTTCACAACGGATAAGACATTTGATGTTATTGCGTGAGTAACCTAGAGTCTCCAGAACGCCGTCAGCGAGGGAATCGATATAATCAATGGAAAAATCCTGCAACGCAGGAGTTGAAAGATGATCGCGCCACGCCTCCAGGTAGTTGTTCACCACGGTATTATGACTGTGCACGTTGCGGGGATCACCAAAACGTCCCCTGGGAGCGGGTGTCCGGCCGTACTCCAACATGGTGGCCTGATAGGGGACTCCCAGATGCGCGCAGACTCGACTCACGGTGTCATTGGGATTGCTGACTAGATCTTCGTATTGAACCGTGACCGCGCTATCACCGAGAATTCGTATCCCCGCACTCAGCAGTTCGGGGCCTTTTAACATATCGAAATAATTAAAACTCTGTTTAAGAGCCTGAGGATCATTCCCGAACCATGTCTTCAACGCCGAGGAAAGCACTGCGGCAGGATTGCGTAACAATAGAATGAACTTCGCCTTTGGAAAGACCCGTTTCAACTCCGGTAGAATGTGAAAATAACGGGGTGTTTTGTCCAGGAACAGGCGTTTTCCGGAGCGCTGCAGAACCCTGCCATACAGCAGTGATGCCATAGCGCGCAGCGCATCGATATAGTTTTCCTCCCCGCCCGGCACTTCGTCCAGAAACTCGCCCAGCGCCTGGCGCGCCTGACCCGCATCGTATTCAGCCTCGAAACCGCTGCGCTTCAGGGCGTAAAGCGGGTGAAGCATGAGCCAGGGTTCCGCTACCGTATGTATGTCCAGGTGATTTGCCAGTATCCTTTGCAGCAAGGTCGAACCAGACCTTGGCAACGACACCAGGAAGACAAGGTTCTCCCCCTGTCCAACATCAGTTGACAGCCTGCCTGCAGGTGCCTGCGAGAGGTGACGAGCAGTGTCCCACACGTCGGCTGGGTAGTGCGCTGCCGCACTTGCATCAAGATCCATTGGCGTCATGTCAACAGGTGAAACCCTCTTTTTCAACTCGGCGGAATCACCCCCGTGCTCTTTGAGCAAGCTAGCCATCTCAGTTTCGATCATTCCTGCTTCCGCGGCCGTCCTGTTCGCCAGCAGCGGCAGATTCTTGTGATAGATAACCAGCAGATCCCGATAATGCTGTAGCAGAGGCCGATTATGAATACCTTCTGAATGAATGCGGTATTCCACCAGCGCGTCACCCGAATAGGCTACCGGATAAAGTGCTGTAAGGCGTATCTTCAGGTCCCAGTCGATATAGATGGCAACTTGCTCATCGTGATAACTCATCTCCTCTAGGACCGAGCGGTACAGCAAGGGGTTTCGAAACACGCTGCGGTTGCCCGGAAAAAAACGCTTTGAAAAAACCTGCACAAAGACGTCACCACTGGGTGGCTCCGGCCCATTGCCGTCATACCAGATCGCGGTTCGTTGCCCTGCCGCGTTGATACTATAGACGTTGGAGTAGGCGATCTTTGCTTGTGGATTCCGGCTAATCACCTCCCATTCCAGCTCCAGTTTGCGCGGCAGCCAACGGTCATCTCCATCCAGCCAGCATACGAGCTCACCCTGCGCTCGTCGTAGCGCGGCGTTACCGTTGACCTGCATGCCTGCGTTCTTCTGCTGGCGGTGCGCGACAATGAGGTGGGGCAGCCTCTGGCTGTATTCCGTGATGATGTTCCAGGATTCATCTGTGGAACAATCGTCGTAGATAACGATTTCACAGGGCTGGAGCGTCTGCGCAAGCACACTCTCGATGCACTCACGCAGATACTTCGAGAAATTGTAATTGACAATAACGACGCTTATTCGGGGTGAATCGCCCATCTATCAGGTACCTGTCTGTTCGATATTTGTTTCGCAGCAGAAGCGCAGGACCGTTCTGAATATACGGACCACCTCCTCCAGCACATCGCCGTCCATTTCAGAGTAGAGCGGCAGGCATATCATGGATGCGGACATCATCTCCGTTACCGGCAACTGCTCAACACCATCCGAGGAGCGGAATATCGTTTCAGTGTGCATCGCCGGAAAGTAGTACCGGCGCAGTTCCAACCCCAGTCGTCTCGCTTGCTCTACAACTTCGCCCGCATCCATGCCATTTCGCAGCCTTACTGGAAATGTCTGGAATGTGGGATGCCCCTCCCGTGGCGGCAATTCAAGCATCCCGCTACCTGCTTCGAGGGAAAGGCGTTGACGATAGAATTCGGCATATTGACAACGATTGTGGATGAAGCTGTCTATTTTACCGATCGACGCCAGTCCGATCGCCGAGGAAAACTCGTCCATTTTCCCATTTATGCCGCGCCGCCTGATCTGCGTGCCGTGCAGGCCAAAATTGATGACTTCGCGCAGTGGCTGGGCCAGCTCCGCAGCGCACATGACGACCCCACCCTCGCCCACGGCAAACACCTTGGTCGCATGCAGGGAAAATACCTCTGCCGTGCCTTGATTACCAATCCATTGGCCATCGTCCAGTCGTCCCCCCAATGCTGCTGCGCTGTCAATAACCAAGGGAACACCGAAATCCGCGCAGACCTTCTCGATGTCGGTAAAATCGTGGGGCAACCCATAGGAGCGCACGGCCACAACGGCCCCTGCCTGGCGGGAAGAGAGGCAGCTACGCAGACTGGTTGCTGACATCATCCAGCTCTTTCTGTCGATGTCGCAAAATACCGGCGTACAATCAGCCTGACGAACCGCCTGTGTCGTCGCTACAAAGGTAAAGGAAGGAACGACCACTTCGCCGCGGACATCCAGTGCCATCAATGCTGCGACGAGTCCGGCCGTCCCGGATGCTACCGGTATCGCAACCCGCCCACCGGCACCGTACTTCTGTGTCAATTCGCCCGCAAAGCGCTCGTGTACCGCCCCGAAATTGCTGTACCAGGCCGAACAATAGGCTGGCTCCAGATAACCCGTCCATTCCTCTGGTCGAGGCAAATGGGGTTTGATGAAGCGGATCAAAGGAGAATGTCCCGGAAACTCCGCGGCGGCCTACCGTAAGCTTCATACAATTTCTGCTCATATTTCTCGATCCTGTCCTGTCGGCGTGGACGGATCCGCTTGGCTGGTGTGCCCGTATATACACCCCATGATTGCAGATCTTTGCGAACCACACTTGCGGCACCTACGGCAGCACCAACCCCTACAGTAACACCCGGGAATATCACTGAGTTTGCGCCTATGATGGCGTGTGCCTTGATGATCACACGTGAACGATTGACGGACCTGAATTCATCCGGGACAGTGGGATTGGTAAGCGACCTGCCGAGAAAATCATCACTGCCGGTGATCACCCGGACCCCTGAAGACAAACCTGAAAAATCCTCCAGGCAACATTCGCCACCGCCGGTGATGGATGTAAAAGAAGCGATATGAACGTAATTACCAATATATAGCGGTCCGCTGGCTACAATGAACACGAAATCATCGATGATGACATTGGAGCCGATTTCAATATTTTCGGCTCCCACGATCTTGGCCAAAGGATAAATAGTGGTGTTATCACCGACCGACTTGAAGTTGTATTCACCCACACTTTCACCTCCGCCCACACCACTATAAACAGCATTTTCGTAGCACACACCAACTATGATGCAACTAACATACCAATGGCTAATCACTTGTAACACATAGAGATATACGAGCAATCGATGATCATGCTCTACAAAACGACAAAAACCCGCCACTTTTAGGGCGAAGCGGCAATAGAGGCCATCTTGTCTGCTCAGCCGTACTGGTTAGAATCACTACTAACGCAGTTTTTTATGTCCTTACAGCCGACGGCTCTATACCCTTTGTGGCGAGCCCGAATTACACGCCGCCACCGACGCGATGATGCACAGATTTGCTCACAGCAAAGGCGATACTCTGTTGGAGCGCCTGCATAACGAAGTCCATGCCTGGTTTTTGAATCCGGAATCAATCCAGGACCTGGACCAACTGACGTGGCTACGTTCGATTCTTTCAAGTATGGAACTTTCACAGTACCGGCGTTTCAGGTTCCCGGAACATGCCCACCTGTACCTCGTATCACATGGATTGGTCCGCCATGCACTGTCCCGATATGCGGATATCAACCCTGGCAGATGGGTATTCAAACGCACCACTCATGGCCGGCCTGAAATCACTAATCCGGCGACCCCGGCGCTACGCTTTAATCTGACACATACCGCTGGCTTGGCTGCCTGTGTGGTCACCCTTTCGGACGATTGCGGCATAGACGCTGAACAGATTGTCACGCGACACAACCCTGTCGGGGTTGCGAAAAGAATGTTTTCTGAAACTGAGACCAGAGAACTCGAGCAACTGGAAGGTCAGGCTTATCTGGAGCACTTCTTTACCCGCTGGACCCTGCGGGAAGCCTACGTCAAGGCCAGAGGTATCGGCATTTCCTTCCCGACCCGGAAACTGACTTTTACCGTTGACAGAGACAACGCCGTTAAAGTCTTATTTCATCCGGATATCGAAGACAAGGGGAATAACTGGCACTTCGAGCTGTTAAGACCTACCGTAGAGCACATTGCCGCTCTTGCTATCCGACGAAACGGTAATATTGAAAAAAAGATTGTTACGCGTTTTGTAGAATTTTAGGTGAAGGAAAACACATCCCGCGTAGCAGCGGTCTGCTGAGCGCTGCTACAGGAAGTTGAACAGGTTCAGATTCTGCACCTTCACAAACGACTGTTGAGCTGCCTGCAGGATAACACTCTCCTGGCTCAGCCGGGTGGCCGCTTCGGCATAGTCCAGATCCTCGATCGTCGAACGAGTCTGCTCAAGCTGCACCAGAAGCGCCCCATTGATATTCTCCTGACTTTCCAGGGCATTCAATCGTGCCCCCGCAGAAGCTCTCGCCCTCAGCAGATGATCCATAGTCCGGTCAAGCTGATCGAGGCTGCTGTCATTCGGTGCATTGGCTTCAAGATCTGTTGCCAGGTTTTCAAGGGTGGTGAAAATATCTTCGAAGCCACCGCTCCCGTCGGCAATATCCATAAATACGGCCTGCCCGGAATCACCATCGGCCAACTGGCGTGCCGGCCCGATTTGAATCTGACGTTGACCCTGATCCCCGGCGTAGCTGAACACACCCGGTGCCGTTTCACTGAACGGCACGGTCAGCACCTGAAAACCGGCAAACATATACTGACCGTTGCCATCCTTGTGATTGGCGAGTCCCATAGCGTTGTTGGCAAGCTGGCGGACTTCAGCGGCAATCGCAATCCGTTCACCAGCGCCATTTGTATCGTTGAGTGCCGACACGGTCAGTTCTCTGACGCGCTGCAAGGCATCGCCGACAGATCCCAGGACGCCATCCTGCAACTCAAGCCGGGTGCGCACGGCCAGAATATTGCGCTGAAACTGTGCCGTGGTTTTCGACGTTTCCGACAAACCGATTAGCTGTGCCGAACCCGTCGGATCATCGCTTGGATTGACAATACGTTTGCCGACGGCCAATTGGTTCTGGGTTTTGAGCAGCCTGCTCTGCTGGTCCAGTATCGAACTGATGCCCTGGCGGAACATGTGCAAGGTACCGATACTCATCACTATCTCCCAACAGCGCTCAACAGCGTCTGGAATGTCGAGTCGGCCACCGAAATCACCTGCGCAATAGCCTGATAAGCCTGTTGAAAACGTATCAGGTCAGCGGCTTCTTCATCGAGATTGACGCCGGACAGGGTATCACGTGATTCCTGTGCCTGAAGCAGCAGCGCGCCCTGCGCCTCGGCGGTGACTTGTGCGCTGAACGTCTGCGTACCCAGCTTGCTGATCAATTGGCCATAGGCCCCCTGAAAATTGGTTGAACCGTTCTCCATGGTCTGTCCGCTTTGCAACCCGGCCAGTAACAGCGCATTGCTGTTATCACCGGGTGCCGCCGCAGCCGCCGGCGCAGCGGCGGCGATCTCGCGTGGATTATTTATCAGCAGGCCCATGGCAAAGCTGCCACTACGGGTCGGCCGAATCTGAAAACGATCACCCGCCACTGCACCACCGGCGATTTCAATACTTAATCCATCGACGATAAAGGGATCTGCGGCACTACCACTACCGGTCATAGCCACTGCCTGGTTATCACTGAGCCGGTTAAGTGACCAGGCCGCACCGCCAAAACTCAGCACATAGTCGTCGGTTGTCAGACTGGCCATATTGGCAGTGTCGAAGGATGCGTTAACCGTTGCAGCACCGGTGTTACCGGTACTGGCAGCAGTTTGCGGACTGGTGATGGAAAAGTAATCCAGCCCCGGCGCACCGTCAAAATCCATACCCAGCGTATGCTGCCGGTTAAATTCGCTTGCCAGACTGACTGCGATCCGGCCCAGTGAATTTTCGGCCGGAGTCAGCACCTGATCACGAAAATCCAGAACAGCGCCCAGTTTGCCGCCAGTCAGGCTTTCGGATATAACCGCTGTTGCTCCGCTGTTGACTATCGCTACCTCTGTACGGCTGGAATCGAAGTCATTTACAACTGTCTGCAAAGGTGAAGCAAGAAAGCCGGTGACAAGCGATTGCCCGCTGCCGACAAACACGTTCAAGGCACCGTCATCCTGCTCCACGGTACGGACGGAAACCAGTTCGGACAGGCGGTTGACCATCTGATCACGCTTGTCGAGGAGATCATTGGGCGTCTCGCCACTACCCTGGCTGGTGGCCTCCGCTATGTTCTTGTTGGTATCCGCGATTGCCGCACTCAGACCATTGATCTCGGTTACGATATTTCCGAGATTCGCGTCGATCTCCGCACCAATGGACTTGAGCTGACTGTCCAGGTTGTGGAAGCGGGCGACCAGCGAGTCAGACTCGGACAGCAGCAACTGGCGGGCGGGTATAGAGGCCGGGTCATCTGCGACAGTCTGTACGGCATCGAAGAAGCTCTCCAGGCCGGCACTCAAACCCGCATCGGCGTCACCAAGAATGTCGCTTACGCGTCCGGAAAACTGAAACAGGGTCTCATATTGTGACGTGGAACTGCTTGTTTCACGCAGGCGATCCACCACGAACTGGTCAAACATGCGCCTGACGCCTTCGACATGCACGCCGTTGCCAATATAACCCTGGCCGGTAAAACTGGGCTGACGAGTACCCAGTTCCACGCGCTGGCGGGTGTAGCCTTCGGTATTGGCATTACTGATGTTGTGGCCGGCAACCGAGAGGGAGCGTTGAAAGGCCTGCAGACCGGAGACCGCAGTCCCGAGTAACCCTACCGCCATGACACAATCTCCCGCACTCTGCTGTGGACCAACCTGGCAACCGACATGTCAATTCACCTCGTGATCAGCTTAACGGCTCAGACACAGAATCCTTGATACCTGACAGCGCATCGCGGAGCCGCCCGCTGTCCATGATTCTGTTGATTTTTCGTGAATATTCAGGATCTGTGGCATACCCCGCCTCAGCCAGAGCACGTGCGAAAGACGGTGCATCCGCCGCCCTGTTCAGGGCCTCCCGGTAACGCGGGTTGGATTTGAGAAAATCGACATAATCGGCAAAACTGTCGGCCGGTGAAGTGTAGGCGCGAAACGTTGCGTGCTGCTTGCGCATCACGCCGTCTTCGAACTCAATGGTTTCCGTTAGTGCACGCTCGCCCTGCCAGCGCGCATCCGCCTTGATACCGAAAAGATTAAAACTGTTGCTTCCATCCGTACCGCGAATCACATGTTGCCCCCAACCGGTTTCCAGTGCAGCCTGGGCCAGCAACAGCTCCGGCCGGGTACCCAGATCACGTGCGGCACGCTGCGCGTGCGGCCAGAGTTCCTTGACAAAAGCTTCAGGTGAATCCGGCTTCCAGTCAGGTGCAGCATTCACCTTGCCCCCCAGGGGGCCCTCTCTGCTGCCTTCGCCAGCATTCACCTTGCCACCCGGTGCGGCATCAGCTTGTGCACGGTTCGTCAGGTCTGACCGTGCTGAGTTGATTGGTGCCGCTGCAGCGCTATCACCACCAGACTCTGCCGAGCGGCTGAGCTGGCGCACCATCATGTCCGCCAGACCCAGCCCCTGCTGTTTACTCAATTCAATGGCTATCTGCTTGTCGTACATGGACTGGTAGGTCTTGCTGTGCTGGCTGTCCAGTAGCCCTTCAGCAAGATTGGCATCACGCATACTTTTCAGCATCATCTGGAGAAACAGGGCTTCAAACTGACCCGCAACTTCGCGCAACGTTTCCTCACTGTTATTCTTTGCCTGCGCGCGCAGCTTGGACAGTCCCTGTATGTCCGTATAAACGTCTGTTTGAATGATCGCCGGGTTCATCTTTTTAAATAACCATCAATTCGGCCTTCAGTGCACCCGCCTGTTTCAGTGCCTGGAGTATGGCAACGATATCCGCTGGTGTGGCGCCGACACGATTGATGCCGTCCACTATAGACTGCAGGGTAATGTCAGGTTTAAGCAGGAAGGTATGGTTATCCTTGTAGCCGACATCGACATCACTTCTGGCTGTCACCACCGTATCCCCTCGCCTGGAGAAGGCTCCGGGCTGGCTGACCTGCTGGTCTTCGGTGATCGTCACGACCAGCGTGCCGTGCGAGACAGCTGCCGGCAGTATGCGGACGTTGGCACCGATAACCACCGTACCCGTTC
>JBDNAP010000210.1:0-3547 GCA_039768325.1 Thiogranum sp. | reverse complement strand
TTCCGGTATCGCAACAAGGGACTCAGGACATACTCAATCAGTCTGCGCTTCCCGGTTTTAATTTCCACTGTCACCGCCATTCCCGGCGTCAAATTGACCAGCTTCTCTCCGATTTGAATGGCAGACTTCTGCATCAGTAGCCGGCCAGCATAAACCAACCCATTTTCTTCATCTGTGACAGCGTCGTTGGAGACGTCAACCATTTCTGCGTCGATAGTGCCGTACCTCGTAAATGGAAACGTTTCAATTTTTACCTCTACAGCCTGGCCCTCGTCGACAAAGCCAATGTCCTTGTTCAGAATCCAGGCTTCAACTTCAAGGGTTTCGCTTTCAGGTACGATCTTCATCAACTCCTGCGCCGGTGTCACAACGCCGCCGATGGTATGGACAGCCAACTGCTGAACGACGCCCGATACCGGTGCAGTCAGGCGTTGCAGTTCGTTAAGCTGAGTGGCTTTGACCTGCTCTTGGTGCAACTGATCGATGCGACGCCTGGTTTCAGAAAGACTGCTGAGCAAGCGCCGCCTGAATTCGGATCCCAGTGCCTGCCGCTGTTGCAGGGCCTCCCGGATGGAGGACTCCACCTGCGAACAGCGGTTATTGACCATCGCCAGTTCGTGTTGCTGTATAACGCGTTTCTCTTCGAGTTCCAACCAGGCTTGCTCAGCACTGAGTTTTTTCGCGACCAGGCCTTTCAGCACGTTGGCACGGCGGCTAATGAGCGGCAAAGTGCCTTCCAGCTTTTTAACTTCGTTGCGTGTCGCGGCAAGATCCGCCTGCCGGCTCTCGATGGTGCTATCCAGAGCGGCTAACCGTGCGCGGTGCTCTGACCACTCACTGCTGAGCATCTGATTCTGAAGGCTGATGACGCCCGCGCCCACCTCCCGGGCGAGCGGTGCAGGCAGTTGTAATGCCAACCCTGATGAGGCTTTAACGCCTGACTCACCGTCTGTTAGTTGCTTCAGTTGACGGTATCGTGCTTCATCCAGGCGTGCCGCCAGCAGTTCCATTTCCAGGCGCTCCAGATCCGCCTGCGTCGAAGTCGGGTCGAGCTCGATCAACAAATCGCCGGCCTTCACGTGTTGCCCTTCCTTTACAGGGATATGTCGCACTACGCCGAAATCCACGGGCTGTATGACCTTGACCCGGCCGCTGGGAATAATTTTTCCCTGTGCGGTGGCCACGATATCGATCTCGCCGACCATGGCCCAGACCACGGCAATGGTAAAAAACGCCATCACCGACCAGGCGATCGCGCGGCCGGCCGGCGACGGTGGTTTTTCCTGGATTTCCAGCGCGGCGGGTAAAAAGTCGGTTTCCTGCTGTGCCATTTTAACGGCTCACCGTTTTGATCCCTTGCCCGCTCTGCAAAGAATAGAGATGGGCATACTGCCCGCGCTGTTTGAGCAGTTCATCGTGGTCGCCCTGCTCGATAATCTGCCCTTTTTCCATGACGACAATACGATGAGCGCCGCGCACCGTGGACAGGCGGTGGGCGATGATGACGACGGTACGCCCTTTGCAGATGGCATTCATGTTCTGCTGGACAATGCGTTCTGACTCGTAGTCGAGTGCACTGGTAGCTTCGTCGAATATCAATATTCGCGGGTTGGTGGCCAGGGCCCGGGCAATCGCGATACGCTGGCGCTGACCGCCGGACAGGTTGTCGCCGTGCTCCCCGACCATAGTGTCGTAGCCTTCCGGCATTTCCAGGATGAAGTCGTGGGCACCGGCGAGTTTTGCCATCTGTATGACCAGCTCCATCGGAATACCGGGGTCGCTCAGCGCGATATTTTCGCGTACCGTGCGGTTGAACAGCACGTTTTCCTGCAGCACCACGCCGATGCGGCGGCGCAACCAGGCGGTATCGACCTGGGCAATGTCTACGCCATCAATCAGAATACGCCCGCCTTCGGCCACGTACAGCCTTTGAACCAGTTTAGTGAGCGTGCTTTTACCCGAACCGGAACGGCCGACAATACCGAGCACTTCACCCACACCAACGTCGAGCGACACGCCACGCAGGATTTCCGGGCCGTCGGCCCGGTAACGGAAACGGACCTGGTCGAACTGTATCCGACCGCTGATGCTGGGAAGTGACAGGCGAGACCGGCGATAGCCCGGCTCGGCGGGCGTATTGAGGATATCACCCAGGCGCTGGATGGACACGCCGGTTTGTTGAAAATCCTGCCACAGCTGCACCAGGCGAAGTACCGGGCTACTGACCCGCGCCGCCAGCATATTAAACGCAATCAACTGTCCGACGCTGAGGTCACCCTGGATGACCGCCCGCGCACCGACCCAGAGTATCAGAACAATCACGACCTTGTTGATCAATCCGGCCACCTGGCTGGCGATATTACTCAGATTGGAGGCGTTGAAGCTGGCCTGAACATAACCGGCCAACTGCTCTTCCCAGCGGTTTTGCATTTGCGGTTCAATGGCCATGGCCTTGAGCGTTTCCACGCCATTGACTGACTCGACAAGGAACGCGTGGTTTTCCGCGCCGCGACTGAACTTCTCATTCACACAGGCACGCAGAATCGGTGTTACAAACACCGATAACAGAATGTAGGCAGGAATCGATACCAGCACGATGCCGGTCAGCAGCGGACTGTAGTAATACATGACCGCCAGAAACACGAAAGTGAAAAACAGATCGATGACCAGCGTCAGCGCCGAACCGGTAATGAAATTACGCACATTTTCCAGTTCGCGAACACGGACGACGGAATCCCCCACCCGGCGGGCACCAAAATAACTCATCGGTAGACTGAGCAAGTGACGGTAGAGTTTGGCACCCAGCTCGACATCCACCCGGTTGGTGGTATGTGACAGCACGTAAGTACGCAGTCCGCCCAGCAGGATTTCGAATATCGACACCACAATCAGTCCGAAGGCCAGTACGTCGAGGGTGGTCAGCCCCTTGTGTACCAGCACCTTGTCAATCACCACCTGGAAGAAAAGGGGTGTAATCAAGGCAAACAGTTGCAGAAAGAAGGACGCAAGCAGGACTTCGCCGAACAATTTGCGATACTTTACGAGGGCGGGGATAAACCAACAAAAGCCGAAACGGTTTTTTTCATCGCCAGGCAGGGCCCTGCGTGCAAGCAGGATGAGCGAACCATTCCAGGCGGACTCGAAGATCTCTCTAGGCAGGGTTAACGGGCGGCCCTCCAACGGGTCTTGAACCAGCACCTGTTGCGCGTCGGCTTTGGCGATCACCACCCAGTGGCCATCCCGGTGTTGGGCCAGCGCCGGCAACGGCGTATTTTCCAGCCTCCTCCATTCACTGGAAACCCGGCGCGCCTTGAGTCCTAGATGGCGGGCCGCCCGAACAAGTTCATTCGATGGGACAGGCTCTTGAGAGTGCGCAAATTGATGCCTGAGCTGCTCTGCTTCCGCGGCTATGCCTAAAATGCGCGCTACTAAAACCAGACTAGTCAGCCCGGTATCTGGTCGGTTATCCCTTAACACCTTGTGCGGCATCCCTGAGCCTCACCATTTTTTTATCTGTTTTTTATATTAACTTCTTATCCTTAAGAAG
>JBDNAP010000209.1:0-3788 GCA_039768325.1 Thiogranum sp. | reverse complement strand
GAAGAAAAAATGTTCCTGTTTCATATCCGGGTGCTGCTGATAGGAACCGGCAAAACCATAGTCCCCGAACAACGCACGACGCGCGCGGCGTATCCAGTGCTTCGGCGGGAACAGCCGGAAGGTGTCGGCGGCGCGATAATCAACCGGAAGGCCGGTCTTCCAGGGCTGGTGCTTGCGCTTGGTGGTATGCAGCATGCGGGTCTTTTCTGTGAGGTGATCGAAATCGTTCCATTCCGGCTCGAAGAAACCGATGGTGTCTGCATCTTCATATTTCAGGCACACCCAGTTCATATAATCACGTTTGAAAGTAAACATGTCGTTGAACTGCTCCTCCACCTTCCAGTGGCCCAGCTTTGCGCTGTCCAGCAACATCACACTGGTGGCCAGACAGCCGCGCTTGCCCTTGGAACCGGACTTCGGTCGACACAGAATGGCCTTGCCCATCATATCGCGCGCGAGCAGATCCCAGACATCCGCACGGGCAAACACATCCGGATCGATGACGACGGCACGGCCCTGGTAACCCATTAACTGGGGTGGCAGAAAGCGGGTGGGTGTAAATGACTGCAAGTCGTCCTTGACCCACTCGCGTTTGCCGCCATCGCGCAGGTACATCTGGCCTTCTCTTTCATGCAGGAACGGGAAATCGTCGTAGTGCATGATACGAATATCGAACTTGTCGTTGTGCCTGGAGTTGCGACGCAGCGCATACTCGGCGACCAGTGCGCCGACGTGTTGTTTGTCATTGTCTTGAATAAAAACACAGTACTCCATGTCAGTATCCTCTTTTCGTTGATGTGCAGATATTAAACCCGGGCGAACGATTTACCAAGACAACCGTCTGACCGATAATACCCGACTGGCTATCGTCGGCGTCATATCGCAAAATAGGTCCCCCCGGAACGCGCCGGCAGGTGCTGACAAGGTTGAGCGGTTTTGGCAAGACTTTTTTTAGGCGACAAGCATGCGGATCACTCGCCACGTCTGTTGCAGCTATTTTGGGCCATCGAGGGCGGCCTGGTCGGTCTGCTCGGCGGCCTGAGTCGGCTGTTCTCACCGGACCTGGCCTCCAGCGCCGGGCGCAGGCTGATGCGCAGACTGGGTCCGCGTCTGTACAAGACACGCAAGATCCGCCGCAACCTGGAAATTGCTTTCCCCGAGAAAAATGCAGCAGACATCGATGGACTGGTTCGCGATATATGGGGAAACCTGGGCTCGATACTCGCCGAGTACCCTCACCTGGGCACCATTTGCCATCGCGAGGCGGAACAGCGTCTGGAAGTCGTCATACTAGGTGAGCCACAAGTCTTCCGCAAAACGGGCAAGCCTGCGGTGTTCGTCTCCGCACACCTGGCGAACTGGGAGCTCGCGGCCGGCGCTGTCGTACACCTCGGCATTCCACTGACCGGGCCCTATACACAGCTGCAGAATCCGTACATGGACCGAATGGTGTACCGGGCCCGTCAATCTCTCGGTTGCGGGATGGTGGAGCGGGATGGCGCCGGCCGCAAACTCATGAGCTGCCTGAAACAAGGCACTTCTGTTGGATTGCTCTCGGACCAGCGGGTCGATAGCGGTGAGCCCGTACCCTTCTTCGGGCGCGACATGCTGACAACGATCACCCCCGCCCGGCTGGCCTTGCACTTTGACTGCGAATTGATTCCTGTGCAGGTTCAAAGACTGAAGGGCGCCCGTTTCCGCATCATTTTCCACCCGGCGGTGAAAGCAGACGACGAAACCGCAGACAGCCGCAACAAGGCTCTGCAAATGACCAGGAAGATCAATATCTTATTCGAAGCATGGATCCGTGAACGGCCGCAGGAATGGATATGTTCCAATCGGCGCTGGCCGAAGGATCTGCAATAGTCCGGCAGTGACTGATCCGATTGCAACGGATTGCGTCCCGCTAAAGCGCACGACCTTATCCCGCGAAAGCCGGTATAATGCGCCATTTTTGCAGATGCGGGTTCAAGACGGCATGACACTCTTCGGCGACAATGCGAAAAAGGCAATGATTATCGGTCCCACGGCGCTACTGCCAAAGCCGCTGCGTGTGCCTGTACGCAAACACCTGCTCGGCGGGCTTGAAGTCGATATCGCCCGCCGCTCCCAGTTACTGATTATCGCCCATCCGAAAAGCGGCAATACCTGGCTCAAGGTGATGCTGACCCGCCTGTACGGTATACGCCACGGCATTGCGCCCGAGGATTTCGCCAAGTACCCGGCGCTCGCCGACCGCAACCCGGCGATCCCCCGCTTCGCCGCCACCAACGGCTGGTACAGCTACGAGCGCGCGCTGGGCGACCAGCTCACCCCGCAGGCACCGGATTCCGAGCTGAAACACAAGCCGGTGGTGCTGCTGGCGCGGAATCCCCTCGATATCGCCGTGTCCTGGTTTTTCCAGTTTACCAAGCGCCAGTCGGCGCACAAGCAGGAACTGATCAACGCCGCTATCGATCACCCCATCGACCGGCACACTATCGAGATGTGGGATTTCGTGCGTCACAGCGACATTGGCCTGCCCTCGCTGATCGAGTTCCTGAACTACTGGGCGCACAATCTCGCCGCACTGGACAAGACGCTGCTCACCAGCTACGAAGCATTGCGCGTTGATCCGGGGTCGGTACTGAAGCAGATCACCGGGCTGATGGGTGACACGTTCAGTGACGAGGAAATCCAGGCAGCCGTCGACTTCGGTTCCTTTGACAATCTGCGCAAACTGGAGAGCGAGGGCTTCTTCCGGTCAGGTGGACTCACGCTACGCAACGCCAATGACCCTGAAAGCTTCAAAGTACGCCGCGCCAAGGTTGGCGGCTACCGGGATTATTTCACGCCCGAGCAGGCGGATGAACTGGAACAGCTGGTGCGCACACAGCTGTCGCCGACACTCGGCTATAACAACTTCAACCCGCGTTCTTCACAGTCTGACAGTGTCGCTGTCTGAGCAACCGCCCGTCATCTGGCTGCTGCTCGGCGATAAAAAGGGCGACAACGGTCAGGTGGAAACCATCGCCGAGGCGTTGCAGACATCGCTCGGCTGGCATTGCGAACTCAAGCGTATCAAGGTCCTCGAACCCTTTGTGTTCGGCAAGGCCAGGGTCGGGCCGACGCTCTACCATATAGACCGTGAGCGCACCGCGCCGCTCGAACCTCCGTGGCCGGACCTGGTCATTACCGTCGGCCGCAGCCCGGCCAATGTGGCGTTATGGGTGCAGGAACAGTCCGGCGGGCATACCCGGACCGTGCTGGTGGGTAAGCCGTCGGGGATGATGGAACGTTTCGCGCTCATCGTCATCAGTACCGAGATCCTGCTTGCCCCCTATCCCAACGTGCTGCGCATCTCGATGCCGCTGATGCGAATTGACGAAACGGCGGTCCAGCAGGCGGCCCGGGACTGGAAAACAAAGTTCGCCGGACTGCCTCGCCCGCTGGTCGCCATCATGGTCGGTGGACCGACCAACCCATTTGTCTACAAGCACTCGGTAACCGGCAAACTGATTGAAGCGGCCAACAAGGTCTGTCGTCAGGGCGGAACTCCTTACATCACCACCAGCCGCCGCACACCGGCCGCGATTGTTGAAGAACTGAAAACCGGCCTGCCCGAGCAGGCAAAACTGTTTGCATGGCAGGCAGACGCCAGCGAGAACCCCTACATGGGCCTGCTGGGACTGGCCGACCGCTTCATTGTCACCGGTGACAGCATTTCAATGATGGTCGAGGTGACTCGCCTCGGCAAGCCGCTGGAAATACTGCCCCTGCCCTGCGGCGCTATCGGTACGCTGGACCAG
>JBDNAP010000031.1:0-6835 GCA_039768325.1 Thiogranum sp. | reverse complement strand
CTCAGTGTCCAGGAAACGCCGGCTTCGTGGAATACCTTGGCGTAGCCCATCAGGCCGTCGACGTGGGGTTCGGCAAAGAAGTCTGCGGAAGGTGTCACCACCAGGATGTCGGCGCCCTTTACGTCCAGCGGCAGACGTACTTTGACACCGGTTTCATCTTCGATGTCTTCTTCCAGGCCTTCCAGCGTGTCGGCCAGCGCAGGCTCCGGCAGGCCCAGGTTATTACCGATCACGAAAACCTTGCCGATGATTTCGTTGCAGTACTTCTGGCCTTTGCCCACGGCGTCCAGAATTTCCCGCGCGGCCATGGAAATTTCAGCGGTATCGATACCATACGGGCAGAACACCGAACAGCGACGGCACTGTGAACACTGGTGAAAGTAACTGTACCAGTCGTCCAGCACCTCTTCTGTCAGGTCAACCGCACCCACCAGCTTGGGGAAATATTTACCGGCAAAGGTGAAGTAACGACGATAGACCTTGCGCAGCAGTTCCTGGCGGGCGACAGGCATATTCTTGGCATCGGTGGTGCCGAGAAAGTAGTGGCACTTGTCGGTGCAGGCGCCGCAGTGAACACAGATATCGAGGAATACCTGCAGTGAGCGGTATTTACCCAGCAGTTCCCCCATCTTGTCGAGGGCAACCTCTTTCCAGTTATCCGGCAGTTCGCCAGGAAAGCCGAGCGGCCCCTGAAATTTTTCCGCCGCAATGAAAGGTGAGGAATGCGCCATCACCCCTTCCTTCAGCTTGGGAATGATCGGGTATTCGTGCAGTTGGGGTACTTCGTAATCAGCCATGCTAGATTTCCTCCGCTCCGTTTACCGTTCGCCCGCTTCCAGTTCTTTCGCCCACGGCGCGAGATGGCGCCGCTCGCGCGAATCGTCGACCTGGTTGCGGGTCGGGCTGAAGAACACACCCGGTGCATGTAACAATTTGCTGATAGGGAAGATGATCATCAACAGTGCCACCAGACCCAGGTGCACCAGCAGGAACAGATCACCGGGCAGAGGTTGAGGCGAGAGGCGCATCAGCCCAAGGAAAAAGGCTTTCACCGCGACGATGTCGGTGTGCACAAGGTAGGCCATACCCAGACCACTCATCACGATACCCACCAGCAGAGCGAGCATGAGGTGATCGGAAGGGGTGGAAATGTAGCGCACCCGGTCGACCAGGAACCGTCGTGCCCAGAGTCCGAGCAGGCCGGCCAGCATGGCGAAGGCGGCGTACTTGCCGAAAGGCTGCACCCAGTTCACCCAGAACCAGACCGGTTCTGTGAAATAACGCAGGTGGCGCAGCAACACCAGCAACATGCCGAAGTGGAACAGGTAGCCGAAGATCCAGGTCCATTTGTTGGACCTGAACAGGCTTTCGAAAAAGACCACTTCGCGGAACATGCGCATGGCGACACCGGCCTCGGTGCGTGGAGCCGGCATGGTGGGAATCTTCAAAGGAGCGGGGATCTGGGCGTATTTCTTAATACGCAGCGCAACACCGACCACCAGGATAACTGTCGCGGCGTAAAACAGTCCGACGTAAAGAGTCGACACAAAAGACACGCTTCACTCTCCTTCAAAAATGTGAGATCTGGATCGTGGGGGAGTTCACTCCCCCACGATTACGGGCTCGCGTCGATCAGACGCAACCGGTCGGCTTGGGAAGGCCGGCGTATTTACAGGCCTGTTTGGCGGGACCATAGGGAAACAGCTCGTACAGGTACTTGCTGTTGCCCTTGTCCTTGCCAAGCTTCTTGCCGATAGCCTTGGTGAGTACGCGAACCGCCGGAGCGATCTGGTACTCTTCGTAGTACTCACGCAGGAAGTTAATGACTTCCCAATGGCTGTCACTCAGTTCGGTACCGTCTTCCTTGGCCATCACTGTGGCTACGTCAGGTTCCCACTGGTTGAGGTCAGCCAGATAACCTTCTTCATCAGTTTCAAAGGACTTACCATTTACTTCGATAGGCATTTCTACTCTCCTCGTTTGCAGCTACAGTGCAACTCAATTGCGATTTACAACCAGGCTTGTACCTTGTCGTATTCGGTGACAAGGTCCACGAATCCGCCGTAGTCAACGACTTCAAGACCGTCGATGACGTTTTTCTCGGTCATGCCGCGTGCATTAACGTCCGGGCCAAGCACGTAGATTTTGTGATCTGTCAGCGCGGCCTTTACCTTTGCAGAAACCACCGTGCCGTCAAAGGCAGCATAGACGCCATCTTCGATCAGCAGGATACCGGCACCCTTGACTGCATGGCGCAGGGCGCTGTCCAGCGCGCGTCGCTCGAAAGGCGATTTGTTTACCGTATGTAACATTGCCATAGTCTTTCTCTCCGTCTTAGAAGCTCAGTATGACTTCCTGCTCTTCCATCAATTCGGCTACCTGATCCTTGTCGATAACCTGAACGGGTACGATCAGGTCGTCGGTGGTGAGGCCGCGCGATTCGAGCGACTCTTTTTCCACGTACAGCTTCTCGACATCGTAACCCTCGAGGGCACGATAGGTTGGAGAGAAGTTTTTGACACCGATAGCATCGGTATTCTGTTCTTTCTTGATCTGATAGACGCCGTCGTCCATGAACACCAGCGTAACATCCTGTTCGAACGCGGCGGCGATCAGTACAACTTCCAGTGACTCCAGCGCATAGATCGTGCCGTAGGGAGCGCGGCGGTTGACGTACATGAACTTGCGGACCGGGCCCTGGGGTTCATCGTCTTCCCATGGTTCTGGTTCTGCCATAACTCTATTTCCTCAAGGTTAGTCGCCAAAGATGACCATGCGTTCAGACTGGATACCGGCTTCGATGAGCTGGCCAAGGCCGGAGATGCGGAAACCATCTGCAATGTTATTGCCGTCTTTCCCCTGGCGTTTCGCTTCATTTTCATCGAGGATGCCGCGGCGCTGTGCGGCAGCGATACACACCACCAGATCCAGATCGTGCGCTTTGGCCAGCGCGGTCCACTGTTCGGTGATGTTACGGTCATCCTGCGGTGGCACCCCGAAACGGGTGCCGACGTTAACACCGTCGTTGTAGAAGAACACACGGAAAATTTCGTGCCCTTTTTCCAGGGCGGCTTTGGTGAACTGCATCGCAGAGTCAGCAGCCTGGTGCTGGTAAGGACCTTCGTTGACCAGAATCGATAACTTCATGCAACTACTCCTGTTTAATCCGCATCAGAAACGGATATGGGTGGATGCATTCAGGCTGGCACGGGCACCACGCCAGTTGTCCACGTGGTACTTGGTGAAGGGCAGTCCGGTCTTCTCAAAGAAGCGCGGCCAACCGATACGCTCGACCCATTCGTTGATACGCTCCCAGTCCTTGGCGCCTTCCTTGTATTCCTTCAGGATGCGCTTGACGATGGCGGTGGCTTCAGGCCAGCGCGGCGGGTTGTTCGGGATGCCCGACGCGACCAGCTTCTGGAAGGTGGGTTTGCCACGTGCGTTGGAGTGGTTACCACCAATCCAGACGGCCAGCTTACTGTGCTCGGCATCATTGATCTGCATGGGCGGGCAAGGCGGGAAGCAGGCACCGCAGCAGATGCATTTCTTCTCGTCGACTTCCAGCGAAGGTTTGCCGTTAACCATGGCGGGGCGAATCGCCGCAACCGGGCAGCGGGCGACAACCGAAGGACGTTCGCAGACGTTGGCGACCAGGTTGTGGTCGATCTTCGGCGGCTTGGTGTGCTGTACGTTAATGGCAATATCGCCCTGGCCACCGCAGTTGATCTGGCAGCAGGATGTGGTGATATGCACGCGGTTCGGCATATTCCATGCTGTGAACTCGCCAATCAGTTCGTCCATCATGGATTTGACAACGCCTGAAGCATCGGTGCCGGGGATATCACAGTGCAACCAGCCCTGGGTGTGGGACAGGGAGGTTACAGAGTTTTTGGTGCCGCCGACGATGAAACCGGCTTCGGTCAGCGCAGCGATCAGCGGCTGCACCTTGGCTTCGTCGGTTACAATGTATTCAATATTGGAACGGATGGTGAAGCGGATATAACCGTCAGCGAACTTGTCACCGATATCGCACAGGGTGCGCAAGGTGAAGACATCAAGAATACGCTGGGTACCGGCCTTGATGGTGAAAACCTGGTCACCGCTGTAGGCGACGTGGCGCAAAACGCCGGGCTGGGGGTCATCGTGGTATTTCCACTGACCGAAGTTCTTGCGCATCGCGGGATGCATATACTGGAAACCATCTGGGCAACCGGATTCGATCGGTTCCCTCATGTCTGCCATCGACATAATACTCTCCTAAAAATGAGTGCTGTCTTGGGTTGTGCCGGGGCGGAAGTATCCACCCCGGGCACAAATCATAGTTACCTTACCGTGCGACTCAGGCTTCCGCCTTGCGCGCGAACCACTTCTCGGCCTCTTCGTCCCAGCCGTCCATACGGATGTAGGAGGACTGGCGCGGATTGCTGACCATGTTCGGATCAACCTCAACATCGATGCCTTCGAGGAAGTTTACCAGGCCGATACGCTCGATCATTTCACCGCAGCGCTCGTGCTCCAGACCGTTCTCCGCCCAGAAATCGATGATTTCTTCGGCCATTTCAACCAGCGACTCGTAATCTTCCTCAGTCTCCAGTTTCTTGAAGGGAACGACCACGGTACCCATGAGGTCACCGATCTTCAGAGTACGCTTACCACCGATGAGAATGGTGACACCCCTGTCGTCGCCCGGGCTGAGCGCCTTGGGCATGACGTTCAGGCAGTGCATGCAGCGTACGCAGTTGTGGTTGTCGACAGTCAGCGTGTCGTCGTCATTCAGGCTCAGGGCCTGGGTCGGGCAACGGGTAATCACATTGTCGATAAGGTACTGGCGCCCTTTCTTGGCGACATAACCCTTGATTTCTTCCTGGTCGACTTTCATGTCGTCGCGCCAGGTACCGATGACGGCGAAGTCAGAACGCTCGATGGAGTTCTGGCAGTCATTCGGGCAACCGGAGACCTTGAATTTGAACTTGTAAGGCAGGGCCGGTCGGTGCACGTCGTCGGTGAAGTTGTTCACCAGGTGACGGTGAGTGGCGTGTTCGTTGGTGCAGGACATTTCACAACGGGCGGCACCGACGCAGGACATGGCGGTACGCACGCAAGGACCGGCGCCACCGAGGTCCCAGCCGTATTCATTGATTTCGTCAAAGAAGTGCTGGGTGTTTTCAGTGGTGGTGCCGATGAACATGATGTTGCCGGTCTGACCGTGGAAGGTCTGCAGGCCGGAACCCCATTTCTCCCAGCTGTCACCGAGTTTGCGCATCATGTCGGTGGTGTAGTAGTTGCCCGGAGTAGGCTGGACACGCAAGGTATGGAATTCCCTGGATTCGGGGAAGGCATCGCCGACTTCGGAGAAACGGGGGATGATACCGCCGCCATAACCGAACACCGAGACAGTGCCGCCCTTCCAGTAACCCTTGCGGGTTTCGTAGGAGTGCTCGAGCTGACCGAGCAGGGAATTGGTCACCTTACGAATGCGCTCGTCAGGGTGATCATCGCGCAGACGCTTGATGCCGGAAATAAAACTTGGCCAAGGGCCATTTTCCAGTTCGTCCAGCATGGGCGTTGGATGTTGCTTATCAGCCATGGCCTTAACTCCTTCCTGTTGTATGTTGACCGGCGGTTGCTGCGTACGTTCAGGTCCGCCGTGTTGACAGTAAAATTCGCTTTGGTCTTCGATACGCTGATGAGCCGAAGCTCCCGCGCCGGAACCCGCATACCGATATACGTATTAACCCCTCATCAGGCGGAGTTGCAGTCTAGGAGCATGGGAGCGCCCAGAGAACCCTACCCATGGGGTGTTCCTCATCGGCAACTCTATCTCCAAAGAGATAGTGCTTTGCGAGACCGTTTGGGGTGGCAAATGATACGGTTCACCGGGTGGAAACGCCAACTAAAAGGAATATCGGAATATTATCAGAAGCTTATAGTCTAATCGGGGTATAAAAATTCGTCGCCATAGCGTCGTTTTGGATATAACCCTATAACAAACAGAAGTTTTATCCGATTTCTGCATTGAGGAATCTGATACGATGTTTTTTTCGCAATAGAGCAACACGGGTGGTATTCGTGGCAAATTCAATACCCGGGCTGATTGGCGACGGCACGCAAGGTTCGCCATTCGACCTGCATGATGAACAGGTGTATCTGGCCTGGCGGAAGCGGAAACTGGCCGGCGTTCCAGGTTCCATTGAGGCGCTGCAGGTGGTGATTCAGGATGGCTATCAGCTCAGCCGGCAGGAGATGAATGCGGTGCACAAGGCACTGCAACGTACCAATTTTGCGATCTACACCCTTAAAGCTGACACCGGCGAAGACAAGGTCCTGATTCGACAGCTGGGCCGCCAGTTCGGTCTCGAGCGGCTGGACGATAATCTGTGTTCCGATGAGGACGGTATCTCGGCACTCAAGGTCGTCGAGAAACGCCGTGAAGGTGAGTATATTCCTTATTCCAATAAACGCCTGAACTGGCACACTGACGGGTACTACAACCGCCCGGACCGGCAGATTCGTGGCGTTATCCTGCATTGTGTGCAGCCGGCTGCGGCGGGTGGCGAAAGTGCCTTGATGGACCATGAAATTGCCTACATACAGCTGCGCGACGAAAATCCCGGCTACATACGGGCGCTCATGGCGGCCGATGCCATGACCATACCGCCCAATGTGCAGAACGGCCAACAGGTTCGCCCCGAGCAGGCTGGTCCGGTTTTTTCCGTTGCCGCTGACGGGCATCTGCACATGCGCTATTCGGCAAGGGCGCGCAATATTGTCTGGAAAGACGATTCAAGCACACAGGCGGCAGCAGAATTTCTGCTGAACTTGTTTCAGCAGGATT
>JBDNAP010000208.1:0-8742 GCA_039768325.1 Thiogranum sp. | reverse complement strand
GACACCACCCCGCCCTTCTGCCAGGTTCTTTTCAATAGCCGCCACCGCCTCCTTGTGGCTGCCGTATTCGGCCAGCGTGTAAACATCATCAAAGTACTCCATACCAAAGGTATAGCGATACTTGCGCAGTTTGCGCTCTGTGAGACCCTTTTCAGAACCAAAGGGTTGCAGGGCACCCAATGCCCGCTTGAGCCCTTCCGAAACACCGTTCAGATCAGACTCCAGCCGGTAGGCATGGGCGATATAAATCGGATTCACGTAAGACACCTGAACATCCTCACCCACTTTTGTCACCGCGATACGCCAGGGCGCGGCAAACCCACCGTGCTCGGTCTTTCCCGCTGCTGCTTTCAATTCATCGCTGGTGACTACGATGACACGCGCGTCATCCACAAAGGTATCGGCATAGGGCGTGTATTCGCCGACAATCTCGAAGCCGGCGCCGTTCAGCGCAGCCCTGGTTTCCTGAATCACGGTAGCGAAATCACCGGCACCCCTGGATGCAAGCACAAAAGGCTTGAAGTGGTCCTCTGCCTGCGCGCCAACCGCAAAGGGCAGCAACATTACTCCCAGCAGCAGAAGCGCCGAAATCATTCGTCTAAGCATAGCTCTTCCTCTCTTGCCGCCGTTGGCATCGGCTCTGCGACGAATTCTAGTCAATAGTCCTTTCAAATACGACAGTAATTACCGAACAAAAGCAAAGGGGCGCCTGTTGGCGCCCCTCCCCTCCGCGTTCGCGGCCTGTTCGCTTGGCAACCCGTCAGAACTTCCAGGCGTAACTGGCTTCAATGGAGTTCTGGTACATGTCGTTCTTGGCACCGTAACTGAAGCCGGCAAAGTTCCCGGTCCCCGTATAGGTATTATCAACACTGTTTCTGAAGGCGTGCATGTAGGCCACGCTAATCTCGCTGTTCTGGCTGGGACGGTAGGTGAATCCCGCCGTAGCATGTTTTTCCACCACCGCCGGGGCCAACACGTTGAACAGCGCCTGGTCGTCATCATAGGGAACTTCGGCATAGTTGAAGCCAGCACGGAAAGACCAGCGGTTGTTATACGCATAGTCGACACCGATCTTGTATATCCAGATATCGTCCCAGCCGAAACCAAAGCCGCTGTTCTTGCCGAGCGCGTTCGGCAACAATGAGCCGTTAGCCGTAGCCAGGGCATTACCAAATGCGGCAAAAAACTCGTCCGCTGTTGGCCCATTGTTGGCGATCGCATTGACATCACCGTACAGAATACGCGACACATCGGCGGCGATCGTCAGCCTGGGCGTGAAATGGACGGCTATACCGCCGCCGAAGGTTGCAGGAATGTCCAGGTCACCCTGCTCGGCAAGCAGCCCGGCGTAGTCGTCGAACTTATCCATGTAGATTTTTGAGGTCGCCACCGCGCCGAACGAAAACATGCCGATTGTGCCCTGGTAACCGATACGTGCACCATAGCCGACCGAATTGTCGTTGCCGTTGTTGGTGACCTTGTCGGGCCTGTCGGAAAACGCCTGGAACAGGCCGAGACCATAGGCACGGAAACGCTGCCAGCCGATCACCGGACCAAAGCCGACAGCGTGATTGTCGTTGAATTTGTAGGTGATGGTCGGTGTAATCAGCGCCTGAGCCAGGTTGATACCCAGCGCAGGGGTAATATTGGGATTCTGACCCAGCGCGGCAGCATTATCGCCGACAATCGCAAGGGCTGTCGGCAGATCGGGGGCCGCTCCCTGGGCAACCAACTGCTGCGCCACTAGTGGTACAAAGCCGGGAATAGCCGGTGAAAAAGCATCCGTATAGATATTGCCAACGCCTATTCCAGAACCGGGTGGGAAGAGGGGTGAGGGCGCATCGGCATCACCGTAGCGGGTGTTTAGGCCGCCGTTGGCGGTGACCGCCAGCCCCATGGTGATTTTGTCGTTGATGACCTTTGCGGTGCCAAATTGCGGTACCAGAAAGGTGTTCGTTCGGCTCTTCTCTTCAGATCTGATACCACCGATTCCTCTGGCATCAACCACCCCCCTGCGCTTGGGCTTGAAAATTTCGGCACCAGCATCGATGCGGGTACCTATGCCTGCCAGGGTGGCGGGGTTGGTCGCACCCGCCATCGCGTCCTGACCGAAGGCGATACCGGTACCCGCCATGCCCTTGTTCTTTGCGCCACTGCCGATTTTGAAATACCCGTTGGTGGCGTTTGCCAGTGGCGACAGCAGAACAGCCGCCACGGCAGCCGATGTCAACGTGCTTATCAGGACGCGTTTCATAATTCCATTCCTCGATCCATTCATTCTGGTGGCGCCCACCCGCCCGTTGCATTAAAACAACAGATCTTCGGGCATAGTTTATAAAGATGGAATAGAAGTGACCACTTGTCAAATCATAAAATCATAAAATCTGGAAATAGAGGCTCCGCAATATATTAGATTTAACTAATACTTAGATGTTATTCCTTATCATAACCCTAGAGCGGTTTTTCTTGTAATCTCTGGTACTATGGCGATATGCTCAGCATCGTCGCGGCAACACAACAAACTGGAGGATTGCCAGATGCGTAAACGACAAGTCGGTTTCTTATTACTTAGAACACTTACCACCGGAATCCTGGCCGCCTGCACGTCCACCAGCATGGCAGCGGGTTACGCGCTGATCGAACAGAGCGCCAGCCAACAGGGTAACGCCTATGCCGGCGCCGCTGCCTTCGCAAACGACGCATCCACCATCTACTTCAATCCTGCCGGCATGACCCGCTTGCCCCGCCAGCTGATTGCCGGTGCACACTGGGTGTCGACATCGGCCAGTTTTGACGGCACGGCCACCGACCCTGCCGGCTCACCCGTGTCAGGCGGCAATGGCGGTAACGCCGGTCAGGACGGCATCATACCCAACCTGTATTTCACAGCACCGTTGGGCAGCGGCATTTTCTTCGGCGTCGGCATCAATGCGCCGTTCGGCCTGTCCACCGAATACAACGATGACTGGAAAGGCCGCTACCACGCCATCGAGTCAGACCTCAAAACCATCAATATCAACCCGTCGCTGGCCTACAAGGTCAATGACAGGCTCTCGGTCGGAGCCGGTTTCAACATGCAGTACATCGATGTCAAACTGACCCAGTACATCGACCAGGGCAGCCTGTGCCTGCCTACCCAGCAACAACTACAGGCTGGCGGCTTCCCCGGTGCCGATCCGGCGCTATGCACCGGACTCACTCCGCAGGGCAGCGATGCTTTCGGCAAGGTTGAGGGCGACAACTGGGCCGGCGGTTACAACGTCGGACTTTTGTATGAACCACTGCCCGGCACGCGCATCGGCCTGTCCTATCGCTCAAAAATCCAGCAGAACCTGACCGGCAAGGCGAGGTTCAGGGACACCATCCCGCAGTTTTCCAACTTCAATATTTTTGTCAGAACCGACGCCAGTGCCGATGTCGATCTGCCACAGACCGCCTCATTGAGTGTCTATCACGACCTCAACAGCCGTTGGTCGGTGATGGGGGATGCCACCTGGACCGGCTGGGGTAATTTCGACGAATTGAGAATCAGCTACGATTCATTCCAGCCGGATACCGTTATCGACGAAAACTGGGACGACAGCTGGCGCTTCTCCCTGGGCGTGGATTACCGCTATAGCAGCAACTGGACGTTCCGCGCCGGTACCGCCTACGACCAGACACCGATTCCCGACGCCGAGCACCGCACAGCCCGCATCCCCGGCGACGACCGGATCTGGGCTGCGCTGGGCTTCGGTTACCAGGTCACCGAGTCCTTCGGTATCGACGTGGCCTATACACACCTGTTTGTCGATGAACCGAAAATCAACAGCGGTGAAGCAACGACCGGCAACATAAACGGTGAATACAAAGACACCGATGTAGACATCATCAGCGCCCAGGTGGTTTGGAAAATCTAGACCTGAAAGAGAACTTCAAAACGGGTCATAGACCCGTTTGACCGGGTTCGAGCAGACGTAAAAAAAAGGGTCGGAGGATAGTTTCCTCCGACCCCTTTTTTATAAACCCGCAGGCGCTTACGCTTTCTTGATCAGAAACTCGTACTTACCGCCGACTTCCTTGGATTCCAGCAACTCATTACCGGTCTGTTTGGCGAAGGCTTCGAAGTCCTTCACTGAACCCGGGTCGGTCGCGATAATGCGCAGTATTTTTCCACTGTCCAGGGTATTCAGCGCTTTTTTGGCGCGCAGGATCGGCAGCGGGCAGTTAAGTCCGGATGCGTCTAATTCTTCGTCAAAATTTGCCATCGTACAGCGCTCCTCAACGTGTATTGATAATTAACCGTTACTCGGTTCCAGAAGATGGGCCGCCTTTATAGGATATGTACCGGTCAAACGCAAGCCAAACCTCTATATGGTCCTATTCAGTGCGCAACCGGGACGTGCCTGATCAACTCGCCATACGGGTAAGCCCGGGTGCTTCGATGGCGTATCCCTGCCGATACCAGTCAATAATACCAGCACGCAGATTGAACACCTGGCTAAAACCCTGTTGCTGCAAAAAAGCGCAAACTTGTGCCGAACGTGCACCACTACGGCAATAAAATACGATTTTCGGCTGGTTACGCCACTCATCCATCCTCACTGGCACGAGATGCATGGGGACGGGTTCGGCATGAGGCAAAACACCCTGCGCCATTTCCGCGGGACTGCGCACATCTACCAGAAGGAAACCCTCAGGGTCCGCTTCCATCCATGCCGACAGCTGGTGACTATCAATTTCTTCAATATAAGACATAAATCCACCATATATTATCTATTCCTAATATTCTTCACTGGAATGCCTCACATGTCAACAAAAGCGCGGCTTGTCCAGGCGATTTGCGGTGCCAATGGTAGTTTCCAAAAGTCGACTAGGGTATTCTGTTATCAAATGAAATTTCGTTGGTTAATATTTGCCGCTCTGTCCGGAACACTCGTCTATCCCGCCTCTTTTGTTTCGAGCGAAGTAACCGGTAACGACCTGCCGGATTTCGGGGACTCCAGCGGTTCACTGATTTCGCCTGCCCAGGAAATGGAACTGGGCGGAGCTTTCATGAACAGTATTCGCTCCCAGGCGACGCTCATCAGTGACCCGCAAATCGACGGCTACATCCGACAACTGGGTGACCGGCTGGTCGCCAACAGCGATGCCCCCAGCTATCCCTTCACCTTCTTCGTGGTAAAAGACCCAGCCGTCAACGCATTTGCCGGGCCTGGCGGATATATCGGTATACACACCGGTTTAATCCTTACCGCGCACAACGAAAGCGAACTCGCCGGCGTAATGGCGCACGAAATCGCCCACGTCACCCAGCGCCACCTGCTACGCGCTTATGAAAGCGCCAACCAGATGAACCTGCCTACGGTGGCGGGTATGATCGCCGCCATTCTGCTGGGCGTAGCGACCGAAAACGCGGATGCAGGCATAGCCGGCGTTTCAGCGATTCAGGCCGGTAACATCCAGCGTCAGTTGAATTTTACCCGCGCCAATGAAAAAGAGGCGGACCGTATCGGCATCCAGACACTGGCTCGATCCGGAATCGATCCCTACGGCATGCCCAGCTTCTTCGAACGCCTGCACCAGTCCACCCGCCTGTATGGCAATAACATGCCGGAATTCCTGAGCACCCACCCGGTCACCACCGACCGTATAGCCGAATCCATGTCGCGTGCCGAGGAGTACGGCCATGGCAAAGAACTCGACTCCCTGGAATTCCAGTTAATACGCGTACGCTTGCACGTGCTCGATTCGAAAAACCCGCAAACTGTGCTCAAGGACTATCAATCCCGCGTTGGCAAGACTTCGGCCGGTCCCGCCGAACACTATGGACTGGCTCTGGCGTATTGGCGTAACGGAGCTGACGCGAAGGCACAGAAGCAGTTGCTGGCGCTGCTGAAAGACGACCCGGATCGCGCGATATACCGCACTACGCTGGCGCAGATACAACTCGAAAGCGGGCAAACACAGGAAGCCCTGAGTCTTTACAAAGACACCCTGAGCCTGTACCCGGGTGACCTGATTGTCGGCCAGGATTACGTGTCGGCGTTGATACAGGCCGGCCAGGCAAAGCAGGCACGCGACCAGGTGCAGAAAATGTTACGCAACAAGCAGGCGCGTACCGCCGAAATTTACAAACTATGGGCCAAGGCTGCCAGCATCAGTGGTCCAGCCTGGGAGACAAATGTCGCCTCTGCAGAAGTGTACAATCTGTATGGCAGCCCGAAACTTGCGATTGACCAGTTGAAACAGGCGCTTAACCATAAGGAGCTCAGTCAGTATGAGCAGGCTCGCATACAGGCCCGATTGAAGGAACTCAAGCAGATTCTGGCAGCCCGCCAACAAAAATAGCAGGCATTACCGGGAATAAAAGCTGCGTCTGCCCCGTCCTCCGGATTAGACTGTTTGAAAATCTGCCTGGCTATGCCAGCGCAGCAAATCGACAAAGAAAGAGTGCTGAGCTTCGCCAAACGGGCAGCTCGTTTTGACACTATGGAAGCAGGGAACTATATTTTACCTTTTACATTAAAAGCCGTTCTTAAACCGCGGGGCTCGCTGTCACTTGGCAGCCCATTGCCAGGCAGCTGGCACAACTATTTCGAAGTGCACTGAAGGAGGACATGATGCGGAGATTTCCCAGCATCCTAAAAACTGCAGGTTCTATGCTGGCGCTGGCTGGCAGTATGGCATTGCTCCCGGCTCCCGGCCTGGTCCTGGCAGAAGAAGCCGGTTCGGTTGTAGAGCAGGGCAAAGCGATTTCATTCGACCGCAAGAAAGGCAATTGCCTGGCTTGCCACCAGATCGCCGGTGGTGACCTGCCCGGCAATATTGCCCCACCGCTGGTGGCGATGAAGGCACGTTACCCCGACAAGTCCAGGTTACGCGCTCAAATCTGGGATGCTACCAAAATAAACTCGAACAGTATCATGCCACCGTTCGGGCGACAGAAGATCCTTAGTGAAAGTGAAATTGACAAGATTGTGGAGTTTATCTACACGCTATAACGCCGCGTAGAACGCAAATTAGGAGAATAGACAAGTGATTGACATGAAACGCAGAACCTTTCTGAAAGGATCCGTAGCCGCCGGGGCCGTCAGCGCCGCGCTGGGTGCCGGACTGTTAACTCCACGCATGGTGTTGGCCGCCTGGCCTACCGCAGCCTTTGAAGCCAAGACTGTTGACAGTGCGCTGGACGCGTTGATGGGGTCTCACCAACTGGAAGGTTCGGACAAAATTTCCATTCGCGCACCGGATATCGCGGAAAACGGCGCCGTTGTGCCTGTTTCCGTGGAAACCACCATTGCTAAGCCTGAGTCCATCAGCATCATCGCTGAAAAGAATGCATCGCCTATGACAGCATCCTTTATTCTGGGCGCCGGTGCAGAAGGCTTCGTATCCACCCGCATCAAGATGGGAAAGACTTCCAATGTGATTGCCGTTGTGAAAGCTGACGGAAAACTGTACAGCACCGGCAAAGAAGTCAAAGTCACCATCGGTGGCTGCGGCGGTTAATCAGTTTAGAGGACATATCAAAATGGCATCGATCAAGATTCGAGCAAAATTAAGCGGCGACGTCACCACTGTCAAGGCGTTGATCAAACACCCGATGGATACCGGTCTGGTTAAAGACAAGAAAACGGGCAAAGCAATTCCTGCGCACTTCATTCAGGAAGTCACTTGCGAACACGGCGGTAACAAGGTTATGACTGCCATGTGGGGGGCGGCTGTTTCGAAAAACCCCTACCTGTCATTCAAGTTTGCGGGCGCAAAGGCTGGCGACACGATTAAACTGAGCTGGGTCGACAACAAGGGGGAAAGTGACTCGGCGGAAACCCAGGTCAGCTGACAGCAATGCAACCCGCTTGGATAACATCCATCACCGGAGGTGGAGAACTTATGAAAAAACTGCTAACCGTCGCCGCAACTCTGGGTCTTCTCAGCGCTGCATCCCTTGCAGTCCAGGCCAGTCCTAAAGAGGATCTGAAAGAGTTCCGCGCATATTTCGCCGAACGCTTCCCTGACGTACCTTTTAAGGAATACGTCAATGGCGTTTACGCTATCGACCAGGCTTCCCGCGAACAATGGGAAGCTATCGAGGAGTTCCCACCCTACGAACTCAATATCGATAACGGCAAAACGGCGTTCCAAACACCGTTTAAAAATGGCAAAACCTATGCCAGCTGTTTTCGTAACGATGGCGTCGGCATAAAGCAGGACTATCCTTATCATGATGCAGCAACAGGCAAAGTCGTGACCCTGGAAAGTGCGATCAACGCGTGCCGCGTTGAAAACGGCGAAGATCCGTTAAAATGGAACAAAGGCACAATTGCCGATATTTCTGCTTATATGTCCTACACCTCGCGCGGTAACAAGACTAACGTTGTCGTTCCCGGTGATGAAGGCGCTATGTCTGCCTATACACGCGGCAAGAACCACTTCTATGCCAAACGGGGCCAGCTCAACATGTCTTGCGCCGATTGTCACCAGTGGAACGCCGGCAACCGCATACGCGCCGACCTTCTCAGTCCCGCACTGGGGCAAACCACGCACTTCCCGGTGTATCGTTCCAAGTGGGGTGGCATAGGTACCCTGCACCGCCGTTACGGTGGCTGTAACAAACAGGTGCGCGCCAAACCTTTCAAGCCTCAAAGTGATGAATACCGAACGCTGGAATACTTTCATACCTACATGAGTAACGGGCTGATCATGAATGGCCCAGGTGCACGCAAATAGGCACTCTGGCGTAAAAAAGCCCGGTCAGCT
>JBDNAP010000207.1:0-7886 GCA_039768325.1 Thiogranum sp. | reverse complement strand
CCGGTACTCTCATAAGCCGTTCGTGGTAAATGCCAGCTTGCCGCCTGAAAAGGACAAGCCGGGCAGTCATGTCAGCGAAGGCCAGAAAGGCCTTGCAATCTCCCGGAATGTTGCCAATCATTGGTCACACGAAATTATTCTGCAAGCGCCTTGGCGCGGCAATGAGCATCTTTATCGATGCCCGCACGGACTGAAGATTAAAAACACTGCTCACCTGGAAAAACCGGAGTGAATTTCCTGTTTCAAAAGAGCATGATTGCAGGTCGAGAAACCAAACGGGAGTAAAACGATGAAGCTGGAATACGATGTAATCGAGGACGCCTTTGACGACACCACCCACATCAGGACCATGACGGAACAGGCGCCGGTCCGGGGTCGTGGATGGATGATCAGAACCACACTCTATACGCCTCATCATATAACGGTAGATGTCACCTTCATCCCCATGACAAAAAAGACGAAAAAACCGCTTTTTGATAGCCTGGCCTGATTGACATTCGAATGCCGCGCCCCACCCGGGGAAACGCGGTAGTGTGCGCACGGAATCGGATTTAGCCGACCGGATTGTGAACTTGTGTTGCACGCCATTGCCTTCGGCGGGTTTTGTGAATACTGTGTTTTACAGGAGTTCCCCCAATCGTGGAGGTAACACAGGAGACACGGCAATGGATCTTATTCAAAACCTGATGGACAAGGAAAGTGTCACCATTATCAGTGAACTGACCGGTCAAGGCTTCAGTGCCGAGCAGGCAAGCGGGTTTCTACCCGAAGCGCTGGCGTCACTGGTGCAGAGTCTGAAAGGCGCAAACTTTGCTGACTTGTCCGGTTCCGCAAACCTGACCAGTATGCTGGATACGGTGGATATCACCGGACTGGCGTCGCGCACCGGCGTTGACAGCAGCATGGCCAAAACCGGCCTCAACGCAGTGATACCGCACTTGCTCGCCTTCGTACAGGAGAACCAGGGCCTGACAGGTCTGCTGGGTGAAAAAGTCAGCGGCCTGACGAGCGCATTCAGGCGCCTGCATCACTGATTGACTTTTCCGCGCTGAGACCGGTTAATGCGGCGTATGGAAATTTCGTCGCTGAAATATTTACCCGCCCACTCCGGCCAATCCTCATGGACTGCTTGCCGGTATCACCGATACCGGCAAGCAGGACTTTCTGACCACCGTAAAATGCGCCGTGGACTAAATCCGCCAGGCTCCTAGTCGTGTCGCCCTCCTCACCTGACAAACCCTTACTCGAAGCGGTCGGTTTCGAAGCCTTAATCAATTCGATTCCTGATGCCGTGGTGTTCGCCGATCCGCAACGCCGCATTCAGAGGGTCAACCCGGCGTTGCAAAAACTTTTCGGTTATTCGGCAGACGAACTGGTCGGTCAAACCATGGAGAACCTTTACCAGTCGAGCGACAATTACCCGCAACCGGGCGAAATCCACGAAATGTCCTACCGGCACAAGTCGGGTAAGGTGTTTGATGGCGAAACCACCAGTGTGCCGGTGCAGGATGCAACGGGCAACACAATTGGCCTGTTGAGCATCATCCGCAACGTCACCGAGCGCAAACGAACCGACGAGGCTATCGAACAAGTGCACAAACACTTCCGTGCTCTTTACGACGCCTCGCCGGACATGATTTTCCTGCACGCCGACGATGGCAGCCTGGTCGAAGTCAATGACAATGCCTTGAGCAACTACGGTTACACACGTCAGGAAATGCTGGCCAGGACGATTGTCGAACTGTCGGGTAAAAGTTTTTCTCAGGCCGAGGTGCAACGATGGTTTGCGCGCGCGCTGGCGGGAGAAAATATCGATTTTAACTGGACTGCCAGACGCAAGGACGGCAGCGAGTTTCCCGTTGAGGTCAGGCTGAGACGCTTTCCCAACGGCGCGGGTTTGCACGGTGCAATGGTGCTTGCTGTGGTGAGGGATATATCGGCACTGCATTTCGAAACCACGGTGCTCAAGAGAGAACAGGACCTTTCATCCGCCGTGCTCGACACGATTGGTTCGGTGGTCGTGGTACTGAATCGAAGCGGTAGAATTGTCAGCTTCAACCAGGCGGCGCAGAGTATATCGGGGTATTCCGCAGAGGAGGCCGTCGGCCGGCGTGTCTGGGATTTTCTGCTTGCAGACAATGAACGCGAAGGTGTGGAAGACGTGTTCGCGCGCCTTGCCGCTGGTGATTTTCCCTGCAGTTACGAAAACAGCTGGCTGGCACGCGATGGGAAATCGCACCGCATCGTCTGGAACAACTCGGCATTAGTGGATAACGAAGGCAGGGTTGAATACGTCATCGCCACCGGTATCGATATCACCGAACAACGGCGCGCCGAACGCGACCTGGCGCGCGTGGAGACTGAATGGAACAAGGCTATCGAGTTTTTCGCCGATCCCATCTTCCTGGTGGGACTCGATGACCGGGTAATACGCGCCAATCACGCATTCTTCTCGATGATCGGAAAACCCGCCTCGCAGGTCATCGGGCATGATATTTCCGCAATCATGTATCCCGACGGCGAAGCGGTACCCTGCCATGTGTGTGCAGCGCGCCGTGAGCGCAAGGACGTCGATATCGTTCTCGAGGAGGACCACCCGGACAATCCCGTCGGCAGGCCGATTGAAGTGACGCTACGGGTCATACGCGACGCATACCGAAAACCGGTGGGCATCCTCATGGGGATCCGCGACCTGAGCCGCCAGCGCCAGATCGAAGCGGAGCTGCGCCAGCACCGCGATCACCTCGAGGAACTGGTGCAGCAGCGTACCTCGGCACTGGAGTCCGTCAATCGTGAACTCGAGTCGTTCAGTTACTCGGTGTCGCACGACCTGCGCGCACCGCTGCGCAGTATCGACGGCTTCAGCCATGCCTTGCTGGAGGACTACAACGCGGTGCTTGACGAAACCGGGCTGGGTTACCTGCACCGGGTACGCAAGGCCAGCCAGCGCATGGGGCAGTTGATTGATGATCTGTTGCAGTTGTCTCGTGTGGGTCGTGATGCCATGGAATGCCGGCAAATCGACCTCAGCAAGCTGGCGGGCTCCGTAGTGCGCCTGCTGCGCGAAGGCGATTCAGAACGCGAGATGGACGTGTACATCCAGGACGACATGAAAACCTTCGGTGACCCGCGCCTGCTGCGTCTGCTTCTGGAAAACCTGCTTGGCAACGCCTGGAAGTTTAGCTCGCCACGGACGGTTGGCGAGATAAGCTTCGGTGTGACAAACCAGGACGGAAGGCAGGAATTTTATGTGCGCGACAACGGCATCGGATTCGATATGAAATATGCCGACAAGCTGTTCGGACCGTTTCAGCGCCTGCACAGTGATACCGACTTTGCCGGCACCGGTATCGGCCTGGCAACAGTGTACCGGATTGTCAAACGCCACGAGGGAGATATTCGCGCTGCATCGGAACCGGACCAGGGCGCAACCTTCTACTTCAGTTTCGGTCTCCGCGCGAGCGAGCCGACAAGCGAAGCATAAACAGGTGTTGTAGAAACTCGGACCAGCGGAGCTGGATTTTTGATAGCACTACCCGGACTAAGCAATCCGATTTCCCAAGCTGTCGCTGTTTTAAGGGTTTCCATGCGGACGGACGCTTAGCGGCACAATCGCCACTTCATCCCCATGCTCAAGCAACGTGTAAGGCTCCGCAAAGTGCTTGTTCACGGTTACTTGGACCTTGTCATCCGTAAACACCGTCTTCCAGGCTTCGCTTCTTTTACGCAACCACGCCAGCAGAGTTTCAACATTGCTAACCGATTCCGGAATCGCGACATCCTCTTCATCCTTACCGCTCACTTGTGCCAGTTGAATAAAATACAGCAGTTTGATGGTGACCTCGCCATCGGCACCTGCACCCCTGCCCTCGCCTGATTGCAGATTATTGCCTTTGAGTCGTTGCAGATACGTTTTCCATTTCTGTTCATAATTTGCACCCAGCTCGTGCAGGGTGTTCCAGGAATAGCTGCCGGAATAGCCATCATCAAAGTCCAGTTGCAGTAATCCGGTTCCCCTGGGCTCGATACTCGAGATATCGACCATCTGTTTGCCGTGCACAAGTTTATCCAACGACTGCCCCCCACTTTCAGTTGCAAACACGCGCAGGTACTCACAGGGATAGTTGAAGCGCGAGCCATCCGAGAAAGCGACCTCCAGCAAGCGGGATTTCTTGTGCAAATTGATCTCGGTCGGGGCAATGGGCGCTACGGATTCGGTCATGACAGTTCCAGTGCTTATCGCTGTATGTTCAGAATATAGGGTCAGTATACTAAACTTGCTGAGCACAATTCGCTCTCAATTCTGCCTCCCGGTTAAGCCAACTCGGAATGCTGTCTGTTGGAGCCCCACATACCCAACCGTCATGGGGCATAAACACTGTCCCTCGACGCGATTGTGCTGGCGATCGAGGTAAGCACCCGAACAGGGTGCATAAAGAGACCTCTCCTACGGATAGGCCGGAAGCGTTGTTAATCGGAGATCTTCCACGGGACCACCCACAGTGAAATGATAGAGGTCCTGAAATTTGCGGTCTTCGAGTCCCAGCACTTCGTGCATGGCGTCGTCGAAAAAACAACCAATGCCAGTACTGCGTATACCGGCCGCTTCCGCTTCAAGATAGAGCAGCTGGCCGATCATACCGGCTTCCCAGAACAGGCGTGGATAAAACCAGGGGCCATAACGATGCAGCGGTTCCGTGTATTCGGCAAGCATCGCCAGACTGAAACAACCGTCACTGGCAATATCCTGATGACAGGAGATCTGCCGCGCAGCCGCCTGTGTCTCCGTCTCGATCAGGCAGTAGAGCGGCAACTGTTGCGGACAGCCTGGCGGCTTCTGCCACGGGTTCGCCTGGGTGAGCGCCTGCTGTAGCGCTTTGGTTTGTGCCGGGTCGCGCACCAGTAGGTATAGTCCCTGGGGGATGTCGTCCACCCGGTGCACGAACAGCGCCAGATGAATGTAAGATTTCCACGGCAGTGTACTGAAAGGGATAGCACCCGGGACGGCCAGGACCCTATGCAATATACGATAGAAGGTGTCGCGTGACAGGCAGGTATGCCCGTCCATGGCCACCGCACTGCGACGCTGACGAATCATTCTGCGCAATGAAACCGGACGCGATGGCAGTGGCCAGGACAGCGGCGGATTTTCAAACGTTTTATACTGACACGCCGCGCGGGGCTTGCGCACTTGTTGCGCGATATCATCCATACCCCAGTCAAGGTGAGATGGACTCAATTGACTGGGGCTTCCCTGCCAGGCCAGCGCCTCAAATGGCATAACCGACGCTACAGGTAGACTCATCCCTTTTGTTGCCTGTACAGCGGGAACACAGGCCATCAGAACATCCGCTTCTTCGCGCTCGGCATCGTGATCACAGAACGTGCCCATCAGTAATGCCAGGCTATCGGACCCCAGGTCGTCGAGCAGGCGCGCCTGCCAGCCCAGTCCGCCTGCCGCCATACTGATCGCGCCCATCGCATGCCCCACATCGTGCATGCAGTAACGATACGCGCGCTGGCCGTACTTCCAGGCTTCGCGCCAGTGAATGGAGCTGAGCCCAATAAAAAACGCGTGCTCGGGAAGGTGGCCACACAGAGTATTCCAGAGTGCAGTGTCGAACTCTGCCCGTACCTCCAGGCCATGCACCTTGGGTGCATAGTGGCAAACCATAGGCCTGTCACATAAGCCTTCGACAGGCCCGCAAATCAGGTAGCCCTCGGTCGGGTGCAAATTGCCACTGGAAGCATTAACCCGAAGTGCCCAGCGCGTCTCGCCGGTACTTTTCCATGCGGATAGGGCCAGGCTGTCATAAAAGAGTTGCGAAACAGTCCGCAAGTTCACTGCGGCAGCGGCAGGGATTCGTTCTTCGCTGAACACATCGTCATATAGAGGTTCATCCGCTGGCTCGATGGTTTCCAGCTCTATCAGCCGCGCTCCTGCATGGCGGCGGAACGGGTCTGGCTGAGTCGCCCAATCCAGGTACCCCGGGCCGTTGGCATAAGCCTGAAGCTGATGTTTGGTGGCTTGATGATAAGCAAACACCTGCTGCAGTCGATCAGCTTGATTGTCCATTTGTACGATGACTACCGATGGGCTATATCAAATCAGGCAAGAAAACGAATCCAAGGCGACAGACAGCAAAATAATACTGCGCTTCTTTTTCAGACTCCGGTTGCCGACAGACCTTTAAATTGACGGACACGGGATGACGACTGCAAGTTGCGCGTCTGCTGTTTCATCAACTCCACGATGGCATAAACACCGATGTGACGATGCGGGGAGAGGTGCTCGTCCAGGTTCAGGCGGGTGAAGAGTTCGTCGACATCCAGTCTTTCAATTTCTTCGATCGTTTTTCCTGCGCTGAGCTGAATCAATACCGCCAACACCCCTTTGATAATACTGGTATCGCAATCGCCGTGAAAACGGACAAGGTCAGTGGCGTTCTCATCGCGACAGGCGCATATCCAGACCTGACTCATGCAGCCCCTGACCTTGTTGTCTTCGGTCCTGAACTCCTCGGGCATAGTGGGCAGTTTTTCACCCAGCTCGGTCAGGTACTGATAACGCTGATCCCAGTCACCGAGCAGTTCGAAGATGTCTACTATGTCATCCAGACTGGCCATAATGATTCCTGTATGCCATTACACACTGAACGATTCGCCACAACCACACGCATCTTTGACGTTGGGATTGCGGAATTCAAACCCCTGGTTAATCGCGTTGGTTTTGAGGTAATCGACCTCCAGCCCGTCGACATGCTGAAGGCTCTGTTTGTCCACCACGACCCTGACGCCGTGGCTTTCAAACACCACGTCGTTCTCACTGGCAGAGTCGGCATAATCGACGACGTAGGAAAAACCGCTACATCCCGATTTTTTTGTACCCAGGCGCAGGCCCAGACCCTGGCCGCGCTTTACCAACATACTTTCTATATGCCTGGCGGCGCTCTCAGTTAATTCAACAGCCATTGCGTAATCCTCGTAGCGTTCAAAACAGACCCAGCGTCAGTCTCGCTTCATCACTCATGCAGTCCTGGCTCCAGGGCGGCTCCCATACCAGTTCCACGCGGGCATCTGTGACGCCCTCGACGCCCCTGATGGCGCACTCCACCTGAGCGGGCAGAATGCCGGCCACCGGACAACCCGGGGCAGTGAGCGTCATTTGGACGAACACTTCAGCCTGTTCGCTGATCTGTATGTCATAGATCAAGCCGAGATCGTAGATGTTCACTGATATTTCCGGGTCATACACCGTACGCATCGCGGCAATGACGCGTTGTTCCAGTGGCGCATCCTCCGGTAACCCGGCAGGCTTGCCGATGGCGTCGGTGTGCCCGTGAAACCAGACCGGTTTTACTTCCATTACGTTTTGCCCCCCCACTCTTCAACAGCGGCGTTGAGGGTGTCACCCAGTTTCCGGCTAGCAGCGTCGCGCAACGCCGGCAGGTTAATGCTGTCGAGTACTTCAGCGGCGAATCCGAGACACAGCATTTTTCGTGCAGTGCTTGCATCAATACCGCGCGAACGCAGATAAAAGACCTGTTGCGGGTCCAGTTCCCCGACCGTTGTACCGTGACTGCATTTGACATCATCGGCGTAGATTTCCAGCTGGGGTTTGGTGTCGACCTCCGCATTGCGACTCAGCATCAGATTGTCATTACTCAATTGCGCGTCACTGTGCTGCGCCTGCTTATCGACCAGTATGCGGCCATCGAACACTGCACGTCCTTTGCCGTACAGCACACCTTTGAACTGTTCACGGCTGACACAGCCGGGAAAACTGTGCTGCACATTCAGATGAAAGTCGATCAGCTGCTGATCACCCACGGTGTACAGACCATTCAATTCACATACCGCGCCTTCCTGCTTGAAGGTGCTGTTGT
>JBDNAP010000206.1:0-3845 GCA_039768325.1 Thiogranum sp. | reverse complement strand
GCCTGAGCGATTCCGAGCGAGTTGCGCCTTCGGCGACCGGCCCAGGAGCCTGTCTATTCTCGGACAGGCTCCTGGCCGGCTCTCTCCCGCAGCATCCCAGGATTGAGGGCTGACTATACCCCGCTGATCCGGCTCCGCCAAGCACCAGACAGACACAGAACACCTAAACCAGAATATCAACCCTGTCCCCGACATGGATAACGCCCCCACTGCGGGGAATAAGATTCTGGCCAAAGTACACGCCGCCTTGCGCTTGACGGCGATAGCTGGCGAGGGTGCGCAACGGTTCCTTGTGCGGATCCTTGACGCCGGTATCCGGGTCGATGGTTGTAAACACACAACGTGAACAGTTTTTTACACCGGCAAACTCAACATCACCAACCCGGAGACGCCGCCATTGATCTTCCTGGTAGGCCACCTCGCCATCAACCACCAGGTTGGGACGAAAGCGGCGCATGGAAACAGGCGTGTGCAGACGGCGGTTCAGATCGGCCAACGACGCTTCCGAAATCAGCAGCAGCGGAAAACCGTCCGCAAAACTCACTTCATCGCCGGCCTGTCCATAGTCCGGGTCGACAGCACGAACCAGGTTGTCTGTCATCTGCACCAGGCGGCAGGGAATACCCAGATAACCGGAAAACCAGGCATCGGCCTCCGCACCGGCAGGCACGGCATCACAGACATCCCGCCAAACCGTCACCGAGGTGATTCGCCCGTCAGCCGGCTGTAGCGGCAGCTGCAACATTGGCCTCCCCGCCACGCCCACTTGCACAACATCGTCTCTGACAGCCGTCTGCACCATCGCCAGAGCCGGAAACTGGCGCGCGGTAATAAACCTGCCGTCCGCATCGACCAGCATCCAGCGCCGGTCCAGGGGCAGGCCACGCGGCAACACCTGGCTTTGCCGCAAGGCAATACGCCGTGTGGATTTGATCGGATAGATATTGATTTCTGTGACTTTCATCCTTTTCGTTTCCGGTTTCGGTCGTTATCCGGCTGTGCCCTGGCCGACGAGCTGCTGCCGGTACGGACTTACTGCCAATGACGGGAAAGACATTCTTTATTTACGGATGCCTGGGTGAGTCGGCCGCCACAGGCTTGCCGGACGCGCTGCCCCGCAGGGGGGAGCTCTTTTGCAGCGCAATGCGCCTTGCGCAGATCCCGGTACTCGGCAAGCCTCCCAGGCGTTTACCGACTAAGGTATGCACGCACAGGGCCTGTCAAGTCACCTCTTCATGGTGACTTTTGCCGCACTACCCGGCTATCACAAGCCCATCGCCGCACGCATGATCTGGTTCTTCAGGGGAGGGGCAGCATCAACCAGATTCAACCCCAGGTTGCGCGCCCAGCGCAGCGGAGCGACACGGCTTCCAAACAGGTGTTTGAATCCGTCCATAACCAGCATCGTCGCCAGATTGTCGCCTTTCCGGGCGCGTTCATAGCGGCGCAATACCGAAAACGAACCGATATCGCGCTCTCTTTCGCGGGCCCGCAACAGCGTGTCGGTGAGTTCGCTGACATCTTTCAGGCCGAGATTCACCCCCTGCCCCGCCAGCGGGTGGATCACGTGCGAGGCATCGCCGACCAGCGCAAGACGCGGCGCGACATAACGTTCCGCGTACTGGCGCCGCAACGGGAACAGCAGCCGTTCGCCGCAGCCCAGCACCTCACCCAGACGGTAATCGAACGCCTCACCGAGCGCCGCACAGAACCCTGCATCGTCGAGTTCCATCAGGCGTCTGGCTTTGTCATTATCTGCTGCCCAGACAATCGAACACCTGCCATCGGTCAATGGCAGAAACGCCAAAGGTCCGCTCGGCAGAAATCGCTGCCAGGCGGTGTCTGCATGCGGATAGCGGGTGGAGACGACGGCTACCAGAGCCTGCTGACCATAGTCAGACGCCCTGGCATGAATACCGGCGTATCCGCGTACCAGGGAATCCTTACCGTCGGCACCCACCAACAGTTTTGCAGCAAGCAGCCGTCCGTCCTGCAACTCGACCTGCTGGCTGTCGCCTTGATCTTCAAACGCTTTCATCCGGGCCGGACAGAAATGATTCACGCCGGGCAAATCGGCCACCACATCCAGCAATGCCTTCTCTATGACGCGCGATTCCAGGATGTGTCCCAGGCAGGGCTCGCCCAGCTCCGCACTGTCAAAATGAATATCGCCGCTACCTCCCGCATCCCAGACACGCATTTCACGGAACGGCGCCGCTTTGGCCTGCACAGCCGGCCAGATACCGGCAGCCGTAAGCAGCGCTTGCGAGGCCCGGGTTATGGCATAAACGCGCAAGTCAACACTGCCTTTAGGCCAGTCGAAATCCGCCTGCCTGGCTTCCAGTACCGCGACCTGGAAACCGGCTTTACCCAGCACGGCCGCCAGCGAAAGACCAACCAGCCCGCCGCCTGCGATGACAATGTCAAACTCTTCTGTCGACGACATTTACTGTCCCGCACCCAATATAATAATGTTTAAAGAGACCGCTACTACAGTTCCAGGCCGCGCGCCAGCCTCGGCAGCCGTCCTGCGCGTCCCATCGTCAGGCGGCCGAACCAGCGTTTGGCCGGGGGACAGATATCCAGTGCCAGCATACCGGCATCGCGCAACCAGGTCACCGGTGGCAGACTATGGCCGAAAAGCCGGACCATGCCGTCGGTAAAGGCGACAACGCGACGCTGATCGGTTTGCCGCCAGTCAGCGTAACGCGCAAGCACAGTATTGTCACCGATGTCCAGGCCCTTGCGCCGTGCATCCATGACCACCTCGGCCAGCGCCGCCACGTCCCGCAGCCCAAGGTTGAAGCCCTGACCGGCGACCGGGTGCAGGGTATGTACAGCATTCCCGATCAATGCCATACGCGGACGAATGGATTCTTTCGACTGCAGCAGTTGCAAAGGATAGGCATAACGCTGGCCGACTTTGACGAAACGCCCGAGCCGGTAACCGAAGCGCTCCTGCAGGCGGGACAGGAATTGCGCATCATCCAGGCGCATGATGTCATCACACTGGTCCGAACGCACGGTCCACACCAGCGCACAGCGCTGCCCGGTCATGGGCAGCAATGCCAGCGGCCCGGTATCGGTAAAACGCTCGTAGGCAACGTTCTCATGGCCACGCTCGGCGGTAACATTGGCAATCACAGCCGTCTGTCCATAATCCCGCCGGGTGCTGGGAATGCCCAGTTGATCGCGCACCGAGGACTGCGCGCCGTCCGCCGCCACCAGTAAGCGGGCGCTGCACTCAAGGGTCTGTTCCTTCTGCATCAGCCGGGTCGACACACCATCGGCATGCACCTGAAAATCCATCAACTGGGCCGGCGCCAGCGTCTGCACATTCGGCAGTCTGTCGAGCTGGTCCAGCAGCGTTTTCCCCAGCACCCTGGCGGTGGCTACGTAACCCAGCGCGGGCACACCCTGCTGTTCGCGGCGCAGGCGCGTGAAACCGAAATGGCCGCGATCGGAAACATGGATGGTATGGATGGGGCAGACCTCATCCTGCAGCGATTGCCAGAGTCCAAGCGCAGAGAAAATACACTGTGAACCCTGCGCCAGTGCAATACTACGCTCATCATAGTTAGGCTGCTGATCGACGGACAGCGGACAGGCTTCCACCACGGTGACGGTCAGTCCCGCCTGACCAAGCGCGACGGCCAGGCTGGCCCCCACCAGACCGCCACCAATGATCAGAATGTCTGTTTCCGTTATCAAGCCATCAACGCCTCGATTTCATCCACCTGTTTGGGCACATTCTTGCTCAATACATCGTGCCCACTGCGCGTCACCAGGACATCGTCTTCAATACGCACGCCGATATTCCACCACTTGCGCGCCACACCCTTGCT
>JBDNAP010000205.1:0-3692 GCA_039768325.1 Thiogranum sp. | reverse complement strand
CTATTTTGTCGGAGTACGAATTATGTGTCGAGCAATCTTCAAACCCGTGTTCTATCTGCTCGTCACCCTGCCAGGTCTCGCTGCCCTACCGACAGCCGCGCTTGCCGCGGATCATTACGATATTTCTTATCTCTGGCACCGGGACATCGCCAGTGTTCAGGATTACCGTGAACGGATCGCCCGGGTTCTGGGACCGGGCGTGTCCAAGGATCTCAAGGTGGTTGCCAAAGCCGAACTCTTCGGCGTTGTCTACACGCGTCGCGGTGACAGCGCCGGGGCAGCCAGGGTTGCCCGCAAACACACCCGACTGTTGACGTCACGGGGCCTCGAGGCGGCGGCGCCGGTGCGCTCGCAGGACTGGGTTTTACCCGGCAACCGGCGCCTGTCTTCCGAATCGGTCACCACGCCGGGCATTCCGCGCAGCAAGATGACAACGAGCGAACGCGACCGGGAAATCCGCAACATCGGGGCCGCCGTCGAGAACTACATCAAGCGCCTGCGCCGGGAAGGTAAACTCGCTGCCGACGAACGGACCGGCTGGTCGGTTTATGACTTCACCACCGGTGAAAAGCTCGTCACCATCAACGAAGACGTGCAGTTTCAGGCAGCCAGCCTGGTAAAACCGTTCATTGCAGCGGCCTTTTTTCACAAGGTCGAACAGGGTGAGCTGATTTACGGACGCAAGAGCCGCCGGCATATGGAGCGCATGATCCAGCGCTCGGATAATAACTCCACAAATTGGGTCACCCGCCAGGTGGGTGGACCCCAGGCGGTCGAACGGATACTGAAGCGGCATTATCCCGGAATATTTCAGGAGACCCACCTCGTTGAGTACATACCGGCTGACGGGCGAACGTACCGTAACAAGGCATCGATACACGATTACAGCCGCTTCCTGTATGCAGTCTGGACAGAGGACATTCCGGGAGCCAGTGAAATCAAACGCCTGATGTCACTACCCGGATCCGACCGCATCTACACCGGTGCGCGGGAAATCCCGAAAGGCACCGAGGTCTACAACAAGACCGGCAGCACTGCGCGCGTGTGCGGTGACATGGGTATCCTGAACGTCCAGGGCCGGGATGGTAGACGTTACCCCTATACGCTGATCGGCATCATAGAAAAGCAGCATAGCGCCCGTAACTACACCACCTGGATCCGCTCACGCAGCGATGTCATCCGCAACGTGTCCAGCATCGTTTATCAAGGCATTGCCCAGCACCACGATTTAGACGGCGTACTCTAGTGTACTGTCGGCAGGGGCATCCGCACTAAAGGCCTCACAGGACAGTGAAGAGCAGGAGCGCGACTACCCATACAGCAAGGCCGGCCACCAACCAGATGAAGATTGACACAGTAGGCCCGTATTCGGTCGCCTGATCGTCATTTTCCCGACCCATGAGTCTCCCCTCCTGCCATCCGTAAGTAAGTGGCGAATATGCTAAACCGCTACGACAGCAAAGGCATTGGCTGGGTGTTCCATTCAGTTGGCCCTGCATGCCAGAAGTAACGCCCTTCGAACGGGTTTCCCTGCGCACCATCCGCTTTCCGCGCGGTTTGTACCCGATGGTACACAGCAGCATGTGTGCGCTTGCAAGAGCACCGGTCAAGCGACCGCAGTGAGGCACACCACCGAGTCATGTGCCCTGTTTGGGCACGACAGCATGCACATACACAGGAACCGCCCGATTCGGTCACTCACATCCACGGAGCTAAAACAATAAGCCAAATATATTCAAAATGTTATAAGTTTTTAGTGGATTGGCACACATCCTGCTTTTATGTCGTTAAGGAAGGTTTTCCGGTGGTCGCGCAATTCCCGACCTGTGGATCGCTGATATGAGGAAGGAGTAACTATGACTGAATCTCTGCGGGAATCCGTTAACCGGCAACAGAACGAACTGCGCGCACTGTTCCATGCACCACTTCGCTCGATTGCAAGACGCGCTGTCAGGGTCTGGTTCAACCGCGAGCGGCTCGATGGTGTCCTGGCAGAGGTGATCCACGAGTGTTTCCAGTGTGATCTCCTTTATGCCATCGACACCGACGGGCGCCAGGTGAGTTCAGATATCTATGAAGGTTCAATCGACCCGGGCAGTTACGGACAGGATCTGTCGCTGCGGCCTTACCTCATTAGCATGCCGTTACCGAGCAAGGCAGCATTTCAGGGGGCATTCCTGTGCGATGTGTACACCAGCCAGGTTACCCGGTGTCCGTGCGTGACTGTGATGTGCGGTGTCACATCGGGACCGACAACGCTGGGCTTTATCGCAGCAGACCTGGATCCCCACCAGCTGCTAACCCCGCAAGTTGCACGCCAGACATCGCCGCTGGCGGCAGATTTGCGCTAATCCGCATAATCCGGCTCCCGCGCAGCACTCGGGTTGAAGATCTGCCTGCCGGCAGACAGGGCTTTGCTATCAACTGGTATTCCTGTACCCCGTCATCCTTATTGCCCCATCCAGCGATCCAATCCCTGGAAAGGGCATGCCATTCCCTGCGGATCACGCCTCGCCTGATGCGCTTGCTGTTGCTGCATTGATCTCTTGGCGACACTCTGCATGGGTCAGTCAGATAAGTGACGGGGTACACTAATCAGTCAATTCAGGCTGCCACGCCGCCGCTGACAATGTGTATGTCGCGCTGCGGGAAAGGAATGCCGATACCTTCTTTATCAAAGCGATTCTTGATGGCCTCGGTCATATCGAATTTCACACCCCAGTAGTCAGCCGTGCCTGTCCACACACGCACGACAAAATTAACGCTGTTATCCGCCAATTCGGCCACCGCCACCTGCGGCCCGGGGTCGGCATGTATGCGTGCCTCTTTACCGATAAGATCCATCAACACATCCTTGACCTTTGACAGATCCGCGTCATAAGCAACACCGACAGTCATATCCACACGTCGCGTTTCCTTAGCCGAGTAGTTGGTGATGTTATCGCCCGCCAACTTGGCATTGGGGATGATAATCGTCTTGTTGTCGCCCGTTTTGAGTGTGGTGGTAAATATCTGGATGGCCTCCACGACACCCGCCACACCGGCGCCCTCGATGAAATCACCGACTTTGAACGGCCGAAAAATAATCATCAGGAATCCAGCCGCAAAATTTGCCAGCGACCCCTGCAATGCCAGACCAACCGCCAGGCCGGCGGCACCGATAATGGCAATAAACGACGTTGTCTGTATACCCAGCTGGCCAAGCGCTGCAATGACAACGAAGGCCAGCAGGCCAATGTAGGCGATACTGGACACAAAACCGATGATGATCGGATCCGCACCTGACTTTTCCATCATGCTCCGCAGACCCCTGCGCACCATCATCGCAATCCAGCGGCCGATAATGAATATTGCCAGTGCGGCAATGACTTTCAGCCCCCAGACCGCAACCACATCCTGGATCTGGGTCCACAACTGGCTGACCTGATCCACACTGGTGGGTATCACTTCCGTAACGTCTACTACATCATTTTCTGCCATTTTACAGTCACCTCGAATTGAATCATCGTTGTTGAATGCAGACACGGCCTGTGTCTGTCCAGGATCATACCCAAAACCCGATTGCGAAATTTATCACCCCGGAAATCAAACCCGGCTCCGCTAGCTGGCCCGCTCAAACAGCCGGCAAGTTTAAGTGATCTCGAATCAAAATCAACATGCAAACGCCGCTCTCCGGTACTCTCATAAGCCGT
>JBDNAP010000204.1:0-2794 GCA_039768325.1 Thiogranum sp. | reverse complement strand
CGTTGACCGACAGTGTCGCGGAGGTAAACACCCAGCGGCTTGGCAGCTGCTGCCGGTGTGTGCTGAAGTTATCTGCGACATCCAGCGGTGTCAGGTTGATGCGGAACGACTGGCGCCAGGTCTCGAACCAGTGAATATAATTTGCAGGGGGCTTCTCGGTGGTCTGCAGCAGCACACCCTGCAGCTTCACTGCACGCTGATAACAGTTGTCCAGCCCGCGGCTGCGTCCGGCCTGCTGCCCAAGCCCGTCGCTCAACCCGGCCAGTGATTCGCGCAGTCCATCGAGCCGTTCCATCAACCCTTTATCATTTGCCAGCCTTGACCAGGGCGCACGCTGTTCGCCCTGACCCATCGACAGGCGCACGTCCTGCAGGGCGCGTTCCACAGCGCGGGCGATATCCGGCAGACCTTCAAGTTCCGCCGTCTCGCGCACATATTCGCTGATACTGTCCTGTGCCAGTTCCTGTAGCTGCCGGCTGGACAGCGTCACGCCGAAAAAACGTGCTGCGGTTTCGGGCAGCTGGTGAGCTTCATCGATAATGAAGGCATCGGCACCGGGTAACAGTTCACCAAAACCTTCCTCTTTCAGCGCCAGGTCGGCGCATAGCAGGTGGTGATTGATGACCACCAGGTCGGCGTCCTGTGCCGCACGCCGTGCCTGGATGACATGGCATTTCTGCAGGCACTCGCACTGTTGACCCAGACAGTTATCGGCGGTCGACGTCACGCGCGGCCAGATAGGCGCATCTTCCGGAATGCCGGACAACTCGGCGATATCACCGCTGCGGGTACGGCCCGACCAGTCAAAGATGTTCTCCAGCTGACTGATCTGCCGGCGTGATGTCAGTCGTCCCTCAGTGCGCGTTGTTTCGAGGCGGTGATGACAAAGATAATTGGCGCGCCCTTTCAACAAGGCGGCATTTAGCGGAATCGCCAGAGCGGACTGCACCGTGGGCAGATCACGGTGGAACAGCTGGTCCTGGAGGTGGCGGGTACCGGTGGAAATGATCACCTTCCGGCCGGACAACAGCGCCGGAACCAGATAGGCGAAGGTTTTGCCGGTACCGGTCCCCGCTTCAACGATCAGCACCTCACCGTGCGCCAGTGCCCGCTCTACAGCGACAGCCATGTCCTGTTGTTGGGGACGCGCGGCAAAATCCGCTACTTCGCCGGCCAGCACACCGTTACTGCTCAAACAATCAGAAGCCTGCATGGAATCCGCCCGAGGACAATCGGTTTCTGCTTTCAAGGATCAGTGTCCGGTCCGGTTATCCCAGATCTCGTCTTCGAGCTCACCTTCTTCACGTGTCCACACCGGATGCGCAATGATTTTGAAGCGTGCCACCGTCATGGCACCGCGTTTCTTGCGAGTACTCTTGCCGGCTTCGTCCATCACGTCGAGGATTTCCTCGCGATCGGCTTCGTAGATTTCGTAAGGTTCATAGTTTTCGTCCATGATCACCAACACCACGCTGTCCCATTCCTGCTCGAGTTTGAGTTGTCCGACGCGCTGACCGGATTTTTCCTCATCGAATATGACCCGTCCCTTGATCTGAACCCGCTTTCCTGCACGTTTGCCCAGACCAACGGCATCGTAGCCGGCGGATCTTTCGTCACAGAGCTCCAGATTGAGCAGGCGTGCCGCATCGTGCTCGGCAATTTCCCCGCTCACACCGGGTAAGGCTTTACCGGTGGTGCGACGGAACTCCGTCGCCAGACGGCGCGCCTCGGAGATCAATTTATCGACTGAATATATGCCCACGGCGCTGACTTTTCGGTATTAGTAGAACTTTCCACCCATGTTGGCCGCTATTGTACACCACAGGGATTCCCGGTCAGCGCAGCTCACGGGCTTTTTTCTCCGCGGCACGAGCGCCCGCACTGTCATTCATCGACCAGCGAGCCTTGGCCACCAGACGCCAGTTCTGTGCCTGCAAGCGTGTTTCGCCGCGCGACAGGGCATTGGATTTCAGTGCCAGTTGTTCGGCCTGGCGGGGCTGTCCCTGGTCCAGGCGTATGGCAGCCAGCCGGTTCCACAAGCGGCCATTGTTGGGATCGATACGCAGCGCACGCTCGACGGTTGCGGCCTCGTTACTGATGTCACCCGACTGATGATAGGCATCTGCCCGATCGAGCAGTGCAACAACGGCGCCACCACTGGGTGCCGGCGGAGGGACAGGCACCTCCACGCTGTCGGACTGTTCCACACTGTCGGCTGTCTCGGGCTGTGATCCGCCCGGCCGGGAGCCATCGACTACCGGGGGCAAGGTGTGCCGGGGCGCAGTACTGCAGGCGTTCAACAGCAGAACCAGGAGAAATATGACTCGTTTCATTGTAACCATTCAGGCAACCAGCGTAGCGGCCGTCCCTGTGTGCACGGAGCTGCGGCGGGTTTTGATCCAGACTCGATAAAAGGTAATTGTACGGTATCTTTGCATCCCTTGTCGGCCAGGCCCGCGCTGTCCCTGTCTACCCGGTACCATGCAACCGAATCCGGTTTTGCCGGCTGCTGCGTGACTGCGCCGGCGCTGGCGAATAAATCCGCCCACACCTGCATGGCGCCGCTTGCACCGCTGAGCCCCATGGGCTGGTTATCATCACGACCCATCCAGACTACAGCGAGTTTCTCGCCGTCATAGCCGGCGAACCAGCTGTCGCGCAAATCATTGGTGGTACCGGTTTTTCCGGCCAGCCCGAGGGCGCTTGCAAAACGTCTGTTGAGCGAACGCGCGCTGCCTTCCGCCACCACCATCTGTAAAGCGCGGTTGATCAGATAGGCGGGGGCCGGATCGAT
>JBDNAP010000203.1:0-7677 GCA_039768325.1 Thiogranum sp. | reverse complement strand
GCCCAGGCTGGTGCCGCCGCGTGATCTGCCGCGTCGACGCCTGGGCAGCACGCTCGGCCGGGCGACCTTGCTGCACGCACTCGCGCATATTGAATTCAATGCCATTAATCTTGCCTGGGATGCGGTCTATCGTTTTCGAGCACTGCCGGACGCCTTTTACACTGACTGGGCATCGGTTGCCGTCGAGGAGGCGTATCACTTCCGGCTGTTATGCGGGCGGCTTGAAGCTGTCGGTTTTACTTATGGTGATTTCGATGCTCACGACGGACTCTGGGAAATGGCCTGCAAGACGGCCGATGATCCACTGGTTCGCATGGCGCTGGTGCCGCGCGTACTGGAAGCCCGTGGCCTGGACGTGACGCCGGGCATCATACAGCGGCTGCAGCAGGCGGGTGACAAGGCCGCCGTTGAGGTGTTGGACATCATTCTGCATGACGAAATAGGGCATGTGGAAATTGGTACGCGCTGGTTTCGTTATCTGTGTGCGCAACGGGATCTGGACCCTGAAGCCACCTTTGCGCGACTTCTACAGCAGTATATGAACGGGCAGGTTAAAAAACCTTTCCATTACCAGGCCAGGCAGCAGGCCGGTTTCACTGAAGTGGAAATGGGCTCGCTGGAAGAGCTTGCCTCGAGGAGGCACTGATGGGTCTGAAATTTGCGGCGAGCGCGTTATTTGGCCTGTTGCTTATTGTCCATACAGGGGTTGGCGCCGGAGAAAAAGGTACCGTTCTATGGTACGCAGAGCAGGAGCCGGGCATCGAACCCTACAGGGTGCGTTACATGGTCAGCGGGGATTTTATGCGCTCTGACGAGGGGAGTGACGAAGGCGGGTTTGTATTGCTTGATCGATCCGAGCAACAGATCTACAGCGTAGTGCCGGAAAACCGGACGATTCTGCAGATTGACGGGAGAGGGGATTTGCCGCAAGTGCCGCCTGGGCTTTCTATTGAGATTGAACGCAGCGCCGATGAAAAAGCCCCCAGGCTTGCCGGTGAGGTGCCGGTAACGCTCGAGCTCATAAGCAACCGGGAGTTGTGTTATTCGGCGGTGATCGTGCCCGGTCATCTGGAGCAGGCGCGGACCGCTTTGCGGGAATTTGCGCGAGCGCTCGCGGTCCAGCAGTCCAGAACGCTGGCCGCTACCCCCCGGGAATACCAGACGCCCTGTTTCCTGTCACGGTATTTATATGCAACTGATTTTCACCTGCAACAGGGAATTCCGCTGGCGGATTGGAGCCAGCAAGGCCACCGGCGCGAGTTGCTCGATTACCAAACCGGGGTTGAGCTGGACGCAGGCCTGTTCGAACTGCCGGACGGATTTGCAATGATCAAGGCCTCTGGCCAGTAGGCGCGTCACCCTTTGGCCCGATATCTCGGCCAGATACGCAGATGTTATGAGTGCATTGGACAGGCAGCGTGCTCTTACGGGACCGTCGGCAGCATGGATGCTGCCGTCGAGCGTACAGGGATGTATTCACAAGGTGAATTGCGCAGCAAGAGAGGGTGCCCTGGGGCACCGCGTGTCCTGTAAGGGCATGTTGCCTGTCCAATACACGGTTCGGTACCTGTGCTGGTCATTTGTTACAGCTTAACGTTTGCAGCTGCCAGCCTTGAGGGTCGATGGCAAGCACGCTGCCCGCTTCATACCAGTCACCCAGAACAATTCTCGTTATTTCTCTGCCATTGCTTCTGAAGGTATGAATGCCGGGGCGGTGCGTGTGTCCGTGGATCAGCAAGTCGGCCTGATTGTCCTCTACGCTGCGGCGAATTGCGTCCTGGTTCGCATCCATGATGGTTTCGGCCTTGCCCTGTTTGGACTGCGCACTCAGTTGCCGGGCTTGCCCGGCCATTTGCAGGCGCTGTGCTACCGGCAGCTCGAGAATATCCCGCTGCCAGGCCGGGTCACGAACCTTGCTGCGGAAACGCTGGTAGTCCTCGTCGTCGCTGCACAGTGAATCGCCGTGCATCAGGACCGTCGCCGTTCCGTACAAATCAATCCGGGTGGGGTCCGGCAACAACCTGCAGCCGGTTTCCGCGGCAAACTGTTTGCTGAGCAGAAAGTCGCGGTTGCCGTGCATGAGATAGAGCGGTGTTCCGGCATTGCTGAATGATTTCAGCGCCGATTTGACCGCTTGATAGGCCGGTTCCGGGTGATCGTCGCCGATCCAGGCTTCAAATAAATCACCTAAAATATACAGGGCTTCTGTGTGATCCCGCCGCTGTCTTAGAAATGTCAGAAAACACTGGATGATCGCCGGGCGGGAAGGGTGGAGGTGGAGGTCCGATATAAAAAGGGTCGACATGAACGGAAAAGGTCCCCGCTCGCGCGGGGATGACTTCTCTTATTCTTCGACAGGTTCTTCGACAGTGACTTTTTCGATAATGACGTCTTCCTTGGGCACGTCCTGGTGGCCACCGCGGGCGCCGGTTGAGACTTTTTCGATATCCTGGACCACCTCCTGGCCTTCGACAACTTTGCCGAAGACACAATAACCCCAGCCCTGTCCGGTGGGGGCTGTGTGGTTGAGAAAATCGTTGTCTTTGCTATTGATGAAGAACTGTGCGGTGGCGGAATTTGGATCCGACGTGCGGGCCATGGCGATAGTGCCCAGGTCATTTTTCAGGCCGTTATCGGCTTCGTTCTTGATCGGCGCGCGGGTGGCCTTCTGTGTCATGCCTGGCTCAAAACCGCCGCCCTGGATCATAAATGCCGGGATAACGCGGTGAAAGATGGTGCCGTCGTAGAAGCCCGATTTGGCGTATTCCACAAAATTGGCTGTCGTTTCAGGGGCTTTTTCGGCATCCAGTTGCAGGACGATGGTGCCTTTGTTGGTCTGCATGCGCACGGTCACAGTTGAATCTCCTTTTGCAGTGGGTTCGATTGCTCCGGCGGTAAAAGGCTGTAAACAGAGCAACATCGCGAGAATGAATCGGTTCAGTTTTTTCATATTAGTTCGGGGTCCTGGTTGCCAGCGCCGTATGATATACCCGACACGGGGCGTTTTTCCATCTGCAGGGCCGGGGCGCCCGCCGCCAGCGTGCCAATTTCCGCGCCACTGAGCATTTTTTGGTAACATGCGCGCCTTTCCGGTTGGAGCTGACCCGATGCTGAAACTGTTCAACAGCCTCACACGCCAAAAAGATGAATTCGTACCGATTGAATCCGGTAAGGTGCGCATTTACGTGTGTGGCATGACCGTGTACGACCTGTGTCATCTGGGTCATGCGCGGGTACTGGTGGTGTTTGATGTGATTGTCCGGCACCTGCGCAGCCTGGGTTATGACGTGACCTACGTACGGAACATCACCGATATCGACGACAAGATCATTGCCCGTGCCCAGCAGAATGCTGAGCCCATCAATGAACTGACCGAGCGCTTTATCAATGCCATGCACGAAGACGCCGATGCGCTGGGTGTGCTGCGTCCGGATTTCGAGCCGCGCGCAACGGAATCGATGGACGACATACTGGGTATGATCCAGAGGCTGATCGATAAGGGCTACGCCTATCAGGGCGAAAACGGTGACGTCTATTATTCGGTCAGCACGTTCGGTGACTATGGGCGGCTGTCGGGCAAGCGGGTAGATGAATTACGCGCCGGCGCGCGTGTCGACATCGAACAGGCCAAACGTGATCCGCTCGATTTCGTGTTGTGGAAAGCCGCCAAACCCGCAGAACCCAGCTGGCCCTCGGCCTGGGGTGATGGCCGTCCCGGCTGGCATATCGAATGTTCGGCCATGTCCACCCAATGTCTGGGCGCGCACTTTGATATCCACGGCGGTGGTATGGATCTTCAGTTTCCCCACCATGAAAATGAAATCGCCCAGTCTGAGGCTGCAACCGGAGACCGCTTTGTGAATTACTGGGTTCACAACGGATTTGTGCAGGTCGACAAGGAGAAGATGTCCAAGTCACTGGGTAACTTTTTTACCGTACGCGAGATCCTGCAACGTTACCAGCCCGAGGAGATCCGCTATTTCATCCTCTCCAGTCACTACCGCAGTCCCCTTAATTACAGCGATGAAAATCTGGACAAGGCGCGTGGTGCCTTGCAGCGATTGTATACCGCATTGCGCGACTGTGAGGTGGCCGAGGGCAGCGCTCCGGAAGCGGCCTACGAGCAACGCTTTCAGGCTGCGATGAACGACGACTTCAATACGCCGGAAGCCCTGGCGGTACTGTTTGAACTGACACGGGCAATGAACCGCGCACGCGAACAGGGTGACGGTGAGTCGGCCAGGCTGGCGCACACGCTGCAGGAGCTGGCGGGGCGGCTGGGTATCCTGCAGTCCGATCCGGAGACCTATTTGCGTAGCCGGCACGGCGAGACTCAGCGGGGACCCAGCGACCAGGAAATTGATGCCCTGATCGCCCGGCGTGAACAGGCCCGCAGCGACAGGGACTGGCAGGAGGCTGATCGTATCCGGGATCAGCTAACCGAACTGGGGGTCGTGCTCGAAGATGGTAGCGGCGGTACGCTCTGGCGCCGGGAGTAAGTGGACTTTGGCCGGTGGCATCGCATCGCCGGCCCGCGATTATCAGTCGTGCAGCGCATCGGCTGCGTACAGCGTATTCTGTAACAGGGTTGCCACCGTCATAGGGCCCACACCACCCGGTACGGGTGTGATCCAGGCGGCGCGCCGGCTGGCTGGCTCGAAGGCAATGTCACCGATAAGGCCGTTTTCAGTGCGATGAATGCCGACGTCGATTACCGTTGCACCCGGTCGGATCCATTCACCCGGTACCAGACCGGGCTTGCCGGCGGCCACGATCAGAATTTCCGCACGACGTACATGTGATTCCAGGTCACCGGTAAAGCGGTGGCAGCAGGTGGTCGTGGCACCGGCCAACATAAGTTCCAGCACCATGGGACGGCCCACATGATTGGAGGCGCCCACTACCACCGCCTCACGCCCGTAATAGGGTTCATCGGTGCTGTCCAGCAGGGTCATGATGCCGCAGGGCGTGCAGGGACGCAGCTGTGGTATCCGCAGTGCCAGGCGGCCCACATTGTAAGGGTGGAATCCGTCGACATCTTTGTCCGGGTTGATACGTTCAATAATGGTTTCGGCGTTGATATGGTCAGGCAGGGGCAGTTGGACCAGAATGCCGTCGATTTGCCGGTCTTCATTCAATGCATCGATGAGATCCAGAAGCTGTTGCTGGGAGGTGTCTTCCGCCAGATCATAAGAACGCGACAGTACCCCCGACTCCTCGCAGGCCCGTCGCTTGTTCCGGACATAGATTTCCGACGCCGGATCGGTGCCTACCAGGATCACCGCCAGGCCCGGTTGACGTTTGCCGGCGGTTAGCCGTTCATCGATGCTGTGCTTGATCTGTTGTCGAACGTTCTCGGCAATGGACTTGCCGTCAATGATGCGGGCGCTCATAACTGTTGTCGGGCCACTTGGGCCCACTCGATTCCACCGGGGCGGGGATTCTCGCACGCGGCGATGGGTCGAACAAGCACGCAATCGGAATTTTGGTATACTAACCCCCTTAGGTCGTTGACGATTGTTCGGTGTAAACGTATTATCGCCGACCCGTTCCAGGCGGAATGAATTCGGGTAGCGTTTTGGCCGGGGTTTTCGGGGTATAGCGCAGTCTGGTAGCGCGCCTGCTTTGGGAGCAGGATGTCGGGAGTTCGAATCTCTCTACCCCGACCATATCAGCGGGCGCCAGCAGGACAGGGGTAGCCCGCGAGGAGTTCGGTCCCGGTAGCTCAGTAGGATAGAGCAACTGCCTTCTAAGCAGTGGGTCGGGGGTTCGAATCCCTCCCGGGGCGCCAGTACAGCGTACCGATCGCCGGTCTGAGGCGGGCGTGTAGCACGGGTGGTCAGGGCGCAGTCCTTATAGGACAATATCGTTTAAATGGCGGGCGTAGCTCAGTTGGTAGAGCCCCGGATTGTGATTCCGGTTGTCGAGGGTTCGAGCCCCTTCGTTCGCCCCATTTTTTTTGGGCCGATAGCTCCTCAGTTGGCGGCGGGGGATGTCAACCCACATCGCAATCTGTTTCGCTCATTTCACATTGTTTTCCGGAAGTTATGGCATAAGTTCACGGTCTTCGACATTGCCCGGATGTCGAAGCACACGGTCGACTCGGCTTAACGGTGCCATATTTTTACGGGCCTCAAGTCTTCCCGGTCCGCAGCCATAGCTGCTGACAATTCGGAAAAAATCTACTAGGCTACGTGGGCGGCCACTGTTTTCTGCACTCTGTCCTGAGCGCAGAGGGAGGCATTACGTCATGAGCGACGATCAGAAATTTACTTTCCCCGGCAAACAGTTGGAGGTTGAATGGGACGGGCGTTTGTGTATTCATATTGCTGAGTGCGGTCGTTCCAAAGGTGAGCTTTTTGTCGGTGGCCGCCAGCCCTGGTGTCAACCTGATCTGGTTGAGGCGGATGTAATCGTCGATGTGGTCGAGCGCTGTCCAACGGGGGCACTGAGTTACAAGGTCAAACAAGCAGATGCCGGGGAAACCGCGGAAGAAGCGAATACTGTTACGGTAAGTTATAACGGTCCTTACTTTATTCGCGGTGAGCTGGCGATCGAAGATGCGCCGGAGGATATGCCCGGTGTCGCTTTCCGCGCAGCGTTATGTCGCTGTGGTCATTCCAAAAACAAACCCTTTTGCGACAACAGCCATGAGGATGCCCGGTTTCAGGATTACGGTGCCGTTGGTGAGAAAGGCGAGGTGCTGAGCAGCCGGGGTGGAAAGCTTGTTATAAAATCATTGGACGATGGTCCGCTGATGCTGAAGGGCAACCTGTCCATTGTGGCCGGCAGTGGTCGGAGTGCCTGGACAGGTACCAAAGTGGCATTGTGCCGCTGTGGTGCTTCAGAAAACAAACCGTTTTGCGATGGAAGTCATGTCGCTGCGGGCTTTAAGAGCAACGATTAGGATAGTCCACATAACCGGAGTATAAGGACGTAAACGGGGCGGAGGGATTATTCTTTTTTCTTAGGCTTGTTTATAAGGAACCCCGCTAGCACGACTGCGTTGTTATGGCCTTCCGAGCGCGCACTGTAAAGCAGCGTGACGAGGTTCCCCTCCATCAGTTTGCGAAGTTGGTGCAGTTGCTCGTCCTGTCCTGACAACTCGGTAAAGTAACGGCGTTTGAATTCATCCCAGCGGCTGATGTCGTGGCCATACCATTTGCGCAATTCACTGGACGGTGCGATGTCTTTCATCCAGTAATCGATATGGGCCTTTTGTTTGCTGAGGCCGCGCGGCCATAAGCGGTCAACAAGCACACGAACACCGTCTGCTTCCTCCGGCTCGTCGTAGATCCGCTTGATTTTCAATGTGCTCATGGCGATCAGCTGTTGTGAATCAGTGTCCGGGTTCCGTTACTGCGAATCAATGGCCAGCGTTGTACTGTTTGACCCACTCAGTGGGAGACAGCCCGATCTGCGCCCTGAAAGCCCGGGACAGAGCGCTGGCACTGCCGTATCCGACTACATCGGACACCAGTTGCACGGGCTTCCCCTGGCGCAGCAGCGACTGGGCGACACCCAGCCGCCACTCGCCGAGATAGCTGCCGGGCGTCATTCCAACCACGTCCCGAAACTTTGCCGCAAACCGTGCACGCGACATGCCTGCGGTCGCAGCGAGTTCCTCCAACGACCAGGGGTGCGCCGGTTCCGCGTGCATGGCATTTATGGCTTTCG
>JBDNAP010000202.1:0-17109 GCA_039768325.1 Thiogranum sp. | reverse complement strand
TGATTACCTTGGCGTTAGTTGAATCCGGGAAAAAATGAACATAGGGCTACCAACAATGCGGTTGATTTGCAAAGCAGTCTGGCTGCCAGGGGTGTTATTGCTTGCCGCCTGCGCGGTGTCACCTGAGCGGACCGAGCAGGTGCTGGAGCCGCTCTATTTTCCACCCCCCCCGGATCCGGCGCGCTTTGTCTTTGAACGCTCTGCACAATCCAGCAGCGACATTCAGAAGGTGAGCGAAAAACAGCGTATGCGGCAGATACTGACCGGTGAGTCTGAAGGCGGCAGCAGTGCGTTGTCCAAACCTTTCGACGTGACGGCCTGCCAGGGGCAGGTTTTTGTTAGCGATACCGTACGCCGCAAGGTGATGGTTTTTAATGCGCCAGGCCGGCAGTTTTTCGAGATCGGTACCGAGGAGCCCGGGCTACTGCGTAAACCACTGGGCCTCAATACCGATTCGGACTGTAATGTTTATGTGGCTGATGGCACTACACGTCGTGTCATGATCTATAATCAGTCTGGGCAGTTTCTGAAAGCGCTGGGCGGTCAGAAGTGGTTTGAGCGACTGTCGCACGTGGCGGTTGATCCGGAAGGCAGTCGGGTGTTTGCGGTTGATACCGGTGGCGTGAATACCAGCGCACATCGCGTCCGGGTATTCGATGCCAACTCGGGTGAACACCTCTACGATATCGGCACGCGCGGAGAGGCAGCGGGTGAGTTTAATCTACCGCGTGATGCCGAGATCGGGCCGGACGGAAATCTGTACGTCGTTGATGGCGCGAATTTCCGGGTGCAGGTGCTGGATCAGAAGGGCAATCATATCCGTACCATTGGTGCGCTTGGTCGCCGTTACGGTCAGTTCGCCCGTCCCAAGGGGGTGGCTCTGGATGCGCAGGGTAATATCTATGTCAGTGATGCCGCACACGGCAACTTCCAGATATTCAGCAACGAGGGTCAGCTGCTGCTTTTTGTTGGATCGAGGTCCGAAAAACCGGGGCGGGCAAACTATATGTTGCCGGCAGGCATCGACGTCGATGAGGATGGACGGGTCTATATGGTGGATCAGTATTACCGCAAGCTGGATATCTTCAGGCCGGCAACACTCGGTGAAAAAGAAGGGTTTCTGGGTGGCTGGCAGTAGTTAAGCAATCATAAGCAAATAACCAAAATGGATAATCCGATTGATGACAAATTCCAATAAACCATTGCCGGCATGGCTGGAGTACTTCCCGGAGTTGCAGAAAAACACTGACACGGTGTGGATGGAAGTGACCGGACGGGCCAAAGAGGTGGTGTTGCCGGCCGGCCAGGAAGTATTTCGCGAAGGCGATGCCTGCAAGCAGTATATCTTTGTTCTGGCTGGCGCAACCCGGGTCTACAAGTCATTCGAGAGCGGCAGGGAGATGGTGCTCTACCGCCTGCAGGCCGGGGAAACGTGCAGTCTCACCACTTCGGTGCTGCTGGCAGGGGGCGCTTATCCCGCCAATGCCGTTACCGAGAAGGAGACTCGTGCAGTCGTGATTCCCATCCGTGATTTTCAGCTGGCCTTCGACCAGTCAAAACTGTTTCGGGATTTTGTCTGTTCGACATTCGGCGGACATGTCCGGGATCTGGTCATGCTTCTCGAAGCGGTATCAATGCGTCACGTCGATGTCAGACTGGCGAGATGGTTGCTGGATAAAAGCGCAGGTAGTGGAAATGTTGAGGCAAGCCACCGGGAGCTGGCTTTTGAATTAGGTACAGCGCGCGAGGTCATCAGCAGGCACCTCAAGGATTTTGAGACGCGCGGGTGGGTGGCATTACAGCGGAGAAATATTGTACTTCAAAACATTCGGGAGATGCAGGCATTGGTCAACGGTTGCCGCGCCTGATTTACGCCGTGGATACACAAAAACCTAGGGTTTTTACTATACGTAACAACCATATAAGAGGTTTTCCCTATGCGGCTCGCGGATTACACGCACGATGACGCCTAACCCATTAAAATATAGGGTATAAAAAAAATTCTCCCGGCGATGAAATTTGCCGTAACGGTAACTTAGTCACCGTGATCCCGCTGCGGCTTGGCGTAAAATAAATACTCTAAAAAAAACTATTGAAGTCAGACAACACCGGAAGCTTCAGCAGAACCTTAGGAGTTAAACGCTATGAAATTATCCTGTCGCCAGTTAGCTACAGTCTTCGGGTCACTACTCATGGCATGCGGGACGATAACTGCTTGGGCAGGCGTCGTCGGCAGCGCACACGATTTGACGGCGGCCGGCGGGGCGCAGGGCGGCGGCACCAACGTTACCGATCAAGTCTGTATATTCTGCCATACGCCACACGGCTCGGATACAGCGGCGCCGGTGCCCTTGTGGAACAAGGTGCTGGGTTCGCCGGGAAGCTATACGCAGTATTCCACCTTGCAGACACCCAGCTTTGACTCTGAAGAGGCGCCCGTCGGGTCGGTGTCCCTGGCTTGCCTGTCCTGCCACGATGGGACACAGGCCATGGATGTGGTGCTCAATTTGCCGGGCTCCGGAGGCTATAGCGCCACAGGCACCGAGATTGATCCGAATGCCCTTGGCTTGATGGAGGGCACACCTGTGCCGAATCTGGGCACCGATCTGACCAACGATCACCCCATCAGCATGACCTATGGCGGCGGTGGTCCCCAGGCCACAGATCCGGATGGCACCTTCACCGGCCAGCTGGGTGATCCTGACTTTGTGGCACCGGAAAAAGCCACCGTTAACGGTAATCCGATCTGGTGGGTCGATAGTCCTACCGGGGTCGCGGCGACCCGCGAGAAAACCGATATGATTCTATACGCCCGCGCCGATCTGGGTACGGTGCAACCCTTTGTCGAGTGCGGCAGTTGCCATGATCCGCACAACGATCTCTCCGAGGGACCTACATCGGTTGCGTTTCTGCGCATCGACAACACGGCGAGCCAGATATGCACGACGTGTCATGTGAAGTAGCCAGGTAGAAAACGGGGTTCGCTCTAATGGGCCCTCTACTAACACGGTACCCGTTTTCTGCCCGGTGATGGCTGGTATTTTTGATGTCGGGGTCGCCACGATGCTGGTCGGCGACCGCGGCATTGACCTGGCAGAACCACATCATAATAAATAAAGCAGCGGGTAATGACTATGGCGCACTTGATTCCATTGGTAATGTTCCTTTCGGCCTTGCTGGTAAGCGGCGCGGCCTCTGCAGATGACGGCACGCTAAGTGCCCAACAGCAGTCACAACCCCTGGTATTTGCAAAAGTCGGTGAACAACTGGTCACACGGAAAGCGTTTGACGAAGCGTTTTCGCGTGCCGTGCGCAGCCGTTTTTACCATGGTAAACCACCCGAGGGTGAGCTCGACAGCATGCGCCGGGAAGTGGCCGACGAGATAATCACCCGCGTCCTGTTGTTACAGGAGGCCGGGCGTCGAGGTCTAAGCGCCGATGACAAACCCGTGCAGGCGATGCTGGACAGCTATGACCAGCGATACGCAGGCAATCCGCGCTGGCAGGCCCAACGTGAGACCCTGCTGGCCACCCTCAAGCAGAAGCTTCTGGAAGAGGAGCTGTTGACACAGCTGGAGGCGCGTGTGCGCCAGCTGCCGCCACCCAGTAGTGAGGAAGTACTACAGTATTATGAAGCAAACCCCGATAAGTTTACCGAGCCGGCGCGGCAGCAGGTTTCGGTCATCCTGCTCCAGGTAGATCCGTCATCGTCGACCGCGGTCTGGGAAGCGGCACTGACGGAAGCGGACGGTCTCGTCAAGGAGATGGAACAGGGTGCAGCGTTTGAAGAGTTGGCGCGACTGCACTCGAGTGACCGGTCGGCTGAAAATGGCGGCAACATGGGCTATCTGCACCACGGCATGCTGAGCCCGGCCGCCCAGACAGTAATCGATGAACTTGAACTTGGGGAGGTTTCGAGACCTGTTCGTTTGCTGAAGGGGGTGGCTGTTTTCAGAGTCGCTGATCGAAAGGCAGCCCGGCTGAGAGCGTTCGAGGATGTTAATAAACGCGCTCGAGAACTGTTGATACGAGAACTGAGTGATCAAGCCTGGACCTCGCTGAAGGAGCAGCTCAAGAGCAGTACTGCGATAAGCGTCTATAGTGAAATCATGCCTGCCGTTTCTGAATAGAGCGGCCAGCTTCATGGATCTTCTGGGACGTGTTCGGACGATGATCTATAAATCGATAGATGAATCTGTGTATAAGCCAATGCATTCAGAGAGTTATGTCTCGAGTCTTATTTATTTTGCTGATGCTGTTGCAAGCCCAGATCAGTGCGGAAGACTTGCAAGTACCACCGATTCGTTTCTGGGGTGAACTGGGCTATGACTTCCGCGCGCAGACATTCGAGGAGGGTGACAACCTTACTGAACACGGTGTTATTGTGAGAATGAATTCTTCAAGTTACATCTACCAGCCGTGGCTGGCTGCGGTGGAAGGCGGAATCGGTGTCAATTTCCGACGTGGCGAAATAGGCAATGAGGATTCCAACAATGATAACGTGGTAGGTAATGCCTTGTTGCGCCTTTTTCCGCAAAGCCATTTTCCCTTCGAGGCCTTTGCCGAGCATTCCGACAGTAGCACAGATACGGATCTGTCCGGTCTGGATGTCGAGCGAACACGTTACGGGTTTTTACAGCGTTATACTACGGAAAAGGGCGCGGGATTCCGATTGGGCTATGAACGCTCGGACCTTACCAACAGGGTTACGGGTGACCGCAGGACTAACGATACAGGCAATCGAAAAGATGTTACCGACCTGCTGCGGGCAGGTTTCAATAAGGCGTTTGGTGCCCATTCGATCAACTTTGACGGAAATATCAACAACGTCGATATGGTGGATAGCTCGAACCGGACGCGTACAACCTTCTCGACATTGCGACACAACTACCGGCCGGGTGTTTCCCTGACAGCGGATGACATGCTGACCTATAACCTGACGGATGTGAAGCAGGGAAGTTCCCAGTTTGAAAACGGTACTTTGCAGTTAAACAGTTTTGCATTCTGGAGGCCACCCAGCAAACCGGCGCTGAGGATGAATGCGTCATTGCGTGCACTGATGCGAACCAATGAAACACAGTTCAACGATGCCACTGCCTATTCCGTGACCCCGACCCTGGGTACAACCTACGAATGGGGGCCACGATGGGTGTTTAACGGAAGCGTCGGCGCTACCGGTCTGCGCGACGATGATGATCGAACCGACGTGTCGACCTTTCAGGCAGCCACCGCGAACTATACATCCCGAATCTACATGCTGGCTGGATTCGATGCGGGCTGGTTCGGGCAGCTGAATGCGAGAAACAATACCGACGATGACGGTTCTGTGCAGGGTGCTGGTGCTGAAACCGGCTATAACATCGGGCGTAATCTACCCGCACGACCGGGTTCCACCTGGCGAGTCGACCTTCGCCAAAGTATCAGCGCGGTCGCTGATACTGATAATTTCTCGTCACAGAACTTGCTCAGCAATGTATCGCTGGGCTGGAACCGCAGCGCAGGATCGACATCAAGCATGATGCGCCTGACGGTCAGCGATTCGCGCCGGCGCGCCGACGGGGATGTCATCGGTAATACTGATGGAAACTTTCAGATTGTGAATTTCCAGGCCTCTTTTGATCGGCGTGTCAGCAATACTTCCTCATTTCTGGGTAATATGACCTTGCAGGCGACCCGGGATGACAATCCGGAAAGGGAGGGGATTATCGATGAAACGGATGGCGAGTGGAATCCCACGGTAACCATTGACGCCACCTACTTTCAGCGCATGCTGTTCGGCGTACCACGCCTGACCTTTCGTTCGACAGCGCGCTTTATCAGTGATTCCTATTTCCCGGTGTTCGACGAAACGAGAACCGATACGGATCGTGATGACCAGCAGTGGGATAACAGGGTGGAGTACTCCATCGGACGATTGCAGTTGCGCGGCATTGCACGGGTGTCGCGTATACGGGAACTGGACCAGACATTCTTTTTATTTCAGGTGCGGAGATTGTTCGGTGATCTCTGAAGAAAATATTGTATGACTGTCAGGAGAAGAAGGAGGTGTCATTGTGATGGCGCGCGATAAGAATCGATTGCAGAACCATGTTTTCCTGTGTGCTATGTTTTTACTCCTGGCAGGGCTTTTCGCCAGTCAGTCGGCTGAGGCCGAATATGCCGATGTGGTGATCAATAACTATTCCGATGAAGCCGGTATGCGGCCGGTGGTGTTTCCACACTGGTTTCATCGTATACGTTTCCGTTGCAAGGTTTGCCACGCAGACCTTGGCTTCAAATTTCAGGCCGGTGGAAACGACATCAATATGCTCAAGATCATAGACGGCGAGTACTGCGGCGCCTGTCATAATGGTGATATTGCCTGGTCGATCGAGAACTGTGATTTGTGTCACTCGGGAAAAGCGGGAACCCCTACCCAGGTACATGAGAGCACTGTGCAAAAACTGATTGTTCCAGCCGGCGTAAAGTCCGGGAAATGACGGGGGCATGACATGAAACCGATCAACCGTATTCTGATGCAATCGGCCGGCGCCCTGTTTCTGCTAACGCTGGCTGATGTGTTCACTATGGCCGAAGTGGTGGCTGCTGATCCGAATTCGTTTAACCGGCTCATGAAGCCTGCGTCGAAGCGCAACCCGCCGCCAAGCAAGGACGGTATCCATGATCCGGACGGGATTGGTGCACAGTCCCTGCAAACGCCGAAAGAATCCTTTGCCAAGCTGCCAAAGAGCAAGTCGGGGAATTATGTTGACTGGGTCAAGGCGCTTGATGATGGCAATATCCAGCCGCGTTACGACCGGCTTGACACCAATGCGCAACCGATTGTCATGGATCTCAATATTGTCAGGGAGGTAAAGGGTTCGATGCCGAACGTGGTTTACCCGCATAAACAGCATACTGAGTGGCTGGATTGTTCCAATTGCCACCCGGCTATCTTTCTACCGGAGAAGGGCGCCAACAATATCAGCATGGCGTCCATTCTGCTGGGCGAGCAGTGCGGGGTCTGTCACGGCAAGGTCGCCTTCCCGGTTTCAGAGTGCCGACGCTGTCATTCGCAGGCAAAAGACAAGTCAGCTGCGTCTGCCACCACGACCAAGGCAAGTGCCAAGCCCTAGTCATGCACGGAAAGCGCAAGATCAGTGTTGGGTTCGGTGTGGGCGTAATTATAGCCGCGGGTTTTTTTAGTGGTGAGAGGCTGTCGGGTGGCGAGCGGAACATGATCCTGGCTGCCGCAAACAGACCGGTGGATGAAAGCCACCGGGCAATAGACAGTAAACTGAAACTGCTGGGCAAGCTGGTGAATGATTCGACAGCGGCAAAGCGAATAACGGCCAGCACCAATGAACAGGCGCTCGAACTGCTGGCTAATGCACGGGAAGCGTGGCAGCACGCGACCGCGGCGCGGGAGTCCGGTGACCTGAACGCATCCGAACAGCATGTGAAGCAAGGTCTGGATACCATATCGGCAGCATCGCGTATGGTCGAGGATGTCGGGCGTGTACAGCTGATGCAGCAACAGCGCTATCAGCAGCTGCGTAAACGGGTGTTGAGTTTCTCGGAGGCGTTTCAACGCGCCGTGGCTGAAAAACCGGGGCAATCGGTTGGCGATTATCTCGACCAGCCCGGGGTCAGCGGACTTATGCTGGAAGCGGAGGGCCTGGCGCACAAGGGTGACTATGTGGCAGCTAACCGGCGCCTGGTTCAGGCGGCGGACGCCGTTGAGCAGGCGCTGAGCCTGGCAAGGGACAAGGAAACGCTGGTGCATGAGTTGAAGTTCGATTCCCCGGAGGATGAATATGCGTATGAAATACAGCGTAACAAGGGTTATCAGCAGTTGATCGACCTGCTCAAACACAAGCGGACAGGTTCTGATACAAAACTGGTATATGTACAAAAGATGGTTGTGGAGAATGACCGGCTGTGCGAAGAAGCGGAAGTCCTGGTCAAACAGGGTGATGTTCAAGCTGCAATCAGGGAACTGGAAAAGGGGACCGTCAAATTAGAGCGGGCACTACGGGCGTCAGGTTTTGCGTTCTAGGCGCGTTTTTGAGTACACGAGGTGAGGTGAATGAAAATCTTGAAGGTGAATGCGGTTGCTACAGGTACGTTCATGGCCGCAGTTGTTTTGCTGATGGATGTCGCGCTTGCCGGCCCCCAGGATGACCTGAATCGACTGGAGTCCGTTGGCAAGCTGGTTGAAACATCTTCGGCGGCGCGTAAAGTCGAAGGCAGTGGTAATCGGCAAGCCATGGCACAGCACGAGAGGGCCCGCGTTCTGCTTGGCAAGGCGGAGAACGCGGCCGCAGTCGGGAACCAGGCTGAATCTGACGCGCTGTTGAAGCAGGCGACGCAAAGCATGTATGAGGCCGTGCGTATGGCGGGCATCGACCAGAGTCTGGTGGACAAGGATCACAGTGATTTCGATAACCGTCTGGAGAGCGTCAATGCACTATGTGATGCCTATGATCGTATCAGAAAGGAGAAGGGGCTGGGGCCACCTGAGAGCAGTGAGTTGTACCCCATCGTGCAGTCCAAGCTCGAGCAGGCCAAGAGCCTCAAGGGGCAGGGCAAGGTGAAAGAAGGCCGGCAGATTCTCGACGAGGCCTACGTGGCGGCGAAAGTGGGTATAGAACACTTGCGCGGTGGGGATACGCTGGTGCGGTCGCTCAACTTTGCCAGCAGCGAGGAGGAGTACCATTATGAAGTGGACCGTAATGATACCCACCGGATGCTGGTGAGCGTGCTGCTCAAGGAAAAAGTGAGTGGCAGCTCCAGCATCGATGGCATGGTGGGAAAGTTTATGGATATGGCGTCCAGCTTACGCAAACAGGCGGAGACGCAGGCTTCCAAAGGCGACTATGAAGCCGCCATACAGACGCTCGAAGACTCCACCAAAGAGATAGTCAGGGCGATACGGGGTGCCGGGATCTATATCCCGGGTTGATTCAGTCATGAACCTGCAACGGCTCCTGTTATTATGTTTGTTGTTGGCAACGTCGGTGCATGCCGGCCAGTGGCAGCCCCTGATTGGCGATGGTCTGCACGATCCGGACAATCCGGCGATGTCGGTTCTGCAGAACCCGGGTGATTCCCTGAGCCGGCTGCCCGCAGATAGTGCCGGAAACAAGGTGGACTGGGTCAGGGCATTGGACGATGGTTATATCCGCCCGCGCAGTGGTTTAAAGGAACAGAAAACTGTCAAAACGCTTGATTCTGATATACAGATGAATGACACGGGCAGTATTCCCAGGGTGCTGTTTCCTCACAAACCACATACCAAATGGCTCGACTGTGGCAACTGTCATGAACATATTTTCAAGTCCAAGGCCGGCGCAACCCCGGTCACGATGAGCAAAATTCTGGAAGGGCAGTACTGTGGGGTTTGTCACGGCGCAGTCGCTTTCCCCTTGACGGAATGTAACCGCTGCCATTCCGTCCCGGTGGATAAATAAACAAGAGGATCGCCTATCTCGAAAAACAAGATTTATCACATCGCGGCATGGCTGATACCTCTGTGCCTGTTTCTGGCGGGAATTGCACAGTATACGCCGGTATATGCGGAATATGCCGACGTCGTGCTTAACAGGCGTTCTGAACAGGAAGGGGTCAGACCTGTTATATTCCCTCACTGGTTTCATCGCATACGATTCCAGTGCCGGGTTTGCCATACGGAACTCGGATTCGAAATGCGGGCAGGCGCCAACGATGTGAGCATGGAGCAGATTGCTGACGGGAAGTTTTGTGGTGCCTGCCATGATGGAGAGATTGCATGGTCCGTCGATAACTGCGACCTGTGTCATTCCGGCCGGGCGGAGTTACCCGCCGGAATTCGCGGCGGCCACCAGACTCTCGGGCCGGGTAACTGGTGAGGATCGCCTGTGTCGTTTTGTCTGACAGTTGTTACAAGACTCTTTCTGTTGCTGGCGTGTTTTTCCCTGACCGGCTGTGCCACAATCCTGGGCGTGTTGGGGGTGGGGAAGGACACGCAGACGCCCCAGCAAAGGGCGGCCCAGTGCGAGGCCGGCGAGGACAAGCCGCTGGCCAGATGGAGTTCGATCAGCGGCACACTGCTGGGTCAGTCGGGTGCCGGTTTAAGAGATAGAGGCAGTGCACGGGTAAAACTGGTGTCCCCGGTGTCGGTTGCCGCTCAATCCAATTTTGTGTTTATCGCAGATGCCGGTCAGCAGGTGATCTTCCGCTTCGACCGTGGTACACAGACCATCAGGGAGTTTGCCAGAATCGCCGGTTTGAACAGCCGGGCGCAGCTCTATGTGGATCGGGCGCTTTCCGTCTACCTTGCTGATCCGGTTGCGTCCAGGGTGGTTCAGTTTGATTTAGACGGACGTGTTGTACAGACTTATCAGAATGCAACGGAGTTACCCCAGCCGATCGCGGTTGTCGTCGATGACAGCCGGGCGGAGATACTGGCCGGCGACGGCTTGAGTGCCCGGGTGCTGGTGTTCAACCGGGGTGGGGGCATTGCACGCGCCATAGGCGCCCAGGTGAGCGGCGGGGTGCGGTTCCAGAGTGTTGCGGCGATGGCAATTAAAGAGGATCAACTCTACGTGGTCGATCGACTCATGCATCAGGTGCACGCCTTGTCACCTGCCGGGGTAGCCCGTTACGAGTTCGGTGCCGAAGAGTTGAAACAACCCGGCGCCATCGCGGCGGACGAACATAACCGGGTCTATGTCGCGGACAATGCTGACAATACCATCAAGGTGTTTCGGGGTGGACGATTTGAGACCGTGGTGGGCGCTTCCGGGGACCCGGCGGGATTAGGCTTCCGGCAAATCTCGGGCTTGTGGATCAGCGACGGGCTCCTCTACGTGGCAGATTCAGCCGGTGCCAGTGTGGAAATCCTGCAAGTGGTGGCACCGTGTCCATGAAGATTCCGTCCATGCCAGTCGCCGGGTTGCTATTGTTCATACTGGCCTCCTGCGCCCAAACGCCAACAGAAATGAGCTATTTCCCTGAGCGCGCCGGCAGGGATGAACAACGCACCTACCTGTGGCCGTCTCCACCCGAGGTGCCCCGATACCGCTACACCGGTCAGTTGCTGGGTGAGCAGAACTTCGGGCCGTCTGAACGTGCCGATCCAGGTGTCGGCGAGACCGTATTCCGCTGGATCGTCGGGCTGGCGGCGGGTTTGCGGCCTGATCCAAACGTTCTGACGCGGCCGCAAAGCGGTATGGTGGAGGCTAGCGGTCGAATTATTGTCACGGACGTGGGTCGCGGCGCTCTTTTTGTGTTCGATGCCCTGCAGGGGAAACTGTTTATCTGGGAGCGTGCCGACCAGGGTGTTGCGTTTTCGACCCCGGTGGGCGTCACTGCCGGCGTCGGGGGCGAAATACTGGTTGCCGATGCCGATTTGCAGCGGGTGGTGCGTTTAAGCAGCGACGGCAAGCCGCTCGGCAGTTTTGGCGCAGACAGCCTGCGCCGTCCAACCGGACTGGCGCGTGATCCTGAAACGCGCCGCGTCTATGTGGCGGATACCAGGGCGCACGATATCAAGGTGTTCGACGATAACGGAACGCTGTTACACCGGATCGGTCGTCACGGTAGTGCTCCAGGTGAGTTCAATGCCCCGACTCATATCAGCCTGGTGAAGAACAGGCTGTATGTCACTGACACATTGAATGCACGGGTGCAGATTCTCAGCATGGACGGGCAGCCGTTGAAGAGCGTCGGCAAGCGCGGCTTGTATGTGGGTAACCTCACGCGTCCCAAAGGTGTCACCGTCGATAGCGACGGCAATGTGTATGTTGTGGAATCCTACTATGACCACTTGCTGGTGTTCAGTCAGGAGGGCGAGTTCCTTCTGCCGATTGGTGGCACCGGGCCGGGAATCGGTCAGTTTTACCTGCCCGCAGGGGCGTGGTCTGATGACCGCGGACGGTTATTTGTCGCTGATATGTACAATGGCCGTGTTGTTATTTTTCAGTATCTCGGAGGTTAGCCGGTGTTGATGGCGCGCTCGCTCACACTTTTTTTGTGGACATTGATGTTGGCATCGCCGCCGGCGCTATGGGCTGCGAGGATCTCGGATATTGCCAATACCAAACACAATTTATCGACCAGCAGCCCGGGCAGCGTGAGGTCCACCTCGACCGATGAAGTCTGTATCTTCTGTCATACCCCGCACGGTGCGACAAGTTTTCCCGGATCACCGTTGTGGAATCGTGAGCTGTCCAACCAGACCTATACTGTGTATACATCATCGTCTCTGGATGCCGAGGATATCATGGGGCAACTGGATCAGCCGGGTGGCAGTTCAAAACTGTGTCTGTCGTGTCACGACGGCACGCTTGCCATCGGTACCGTAAACGTCATGGGTGGCGAGCAGAATGTGAGCATACCCATGAGCGGTACTGCAGCCGACGGCAGCATGCCGGCGGGGGCTGGCGAGCTGACCGGGTTTACCCGCGACCTGGGTATCGATTTAACCAACGATCACCCTATTTCCCTGAACTACAATACCGCGCTGGCTATTGCCGATAGCGAACTGGTTGAACCGGTGGCGGCGCCGTACATCGGTGTCCGCAGTCCCGGCTTCCGGCCACTGGTGCCACTGGAGGATACCGGTGACGGCGGCGTCGCTCAGATGCAGTGTGCGAGCTGTCATGACCCACACGTCCGTGATGAGGATCAGGCCGAGGTGATCAAGTTTCTGCGTCTGAATCGCTTTCAGCAGGCCACGCCGGTTGGCGGTATCTTTGACGAAGGGGCGGACATTGTGTGTATCGCCTGCCACGACAAGGTGGGCTGGAATACCTCAGCGCACGCGCTGCCTTCGGTCGCAAATGAAACCTATACCAGCGACGGCAGCAGTCTGCGCGAGTTCCCGGTCGGACTGCCGGTCTGGCAGGCGGCCTGTCTGAACTGTCACGATAACCACACTGTGCACGGCGCCCGGCGCCTGTTGCGTGAAGGTACCGATAGTGTCGGTACGCCGAAAAGCGGGGGTGAATCCGCCGTTGAGGAAACCTGTTATCAATGTCATTCCGCTGTACCAGTTGTTAATAATCCGGCAGGAGACGTCAAGGACATCCGCAGCGATTTCAGCCTGCCACGGCATATGCCCATTACCAGCTTTGAGCAGGTGGCGGGTCTTGAGGTTCACGATATTACTGATGCTGACTTGAGTGAAAGCCAGTTGCTGCTCGGAAAAAACAACCTCAGCAATCGCCACGCAGAATGCACCGATTGCCATAATCCGCATCGTCTGGCAAAGAATTCACTATTCAATCTTATCGGTACTAATCTGCAGGCAACCCATGAGCACGCATCCGGCCATTCAAATATTGCATCGGGCGTGTTGAAGGGAAGTTGGGGCGTTGAACCCCTGTATGGTAATGCTGTATTTCCCTCACTGCCCAACAGTTATCTGCTTAAGACAGGCGACGGCGGTATCGGCGCGGGTTCGGATGTCAACAGTACCTGGTTAACACGCGAGTACCAGATTTGTCTTAAGTGCCATTCGGATTACGGCTACTCGGATACCAACGCCTTTCCGCTGGGTGGTCGCCCTAATCTGGGTGCCTCCGGTGGCGGCACTCCACCGGGCACCAATGGGCTGACCCAATACACCAATCAGGCTATGGAGTTCCAGGCACCGCTGTTTCACAAGGGGGAAGTAACAACGACAGATTCAGGCGCGGCGATCGGCTTCACTAACAACAACCATCGTTCATGGCACCCGGTAATCGACGATACCGGCCGCGACCCGGCGACGCGCCAGGCCAGCGCAAATGCCTGGCTTTCGCCGTGGAACCTCAGTGTCGGATTTCAGACCATGTACTGTAGCGACTGCCATGGCAGCAATACAGCCTCCAACTCGGTAGTGCCACTGGGCACTAATGCCTGGGGGCCGCACGGCTCGACGAATGATTTCCTCCTCAAGGGCAACTGGAACAGCCAGACGGGCGGACAGAGCAGGGATGTACCGGCGACAGACCCCAATAACGGCTTGTGTTTCAAATGTCACGATTTTCAGACCTACGCGGATCGCAACGGCGACAGCAACAACAGCGGTTTCAGCGGCAGCGACAGTAATAACCTGCACGCCTTTCACGCCGATAGAATCGAGAGGCTGCAGTGCAGCTGGTGCCATATCGCCATACCGCACGGCTGGAAAAACAAGGCATTCCTCGTCAACCTGAACGATGTCGGTGCCGAAGCCGGTGTACCGGCCGGCACCCAGGTGCGCAATAACACCACCGCCGCGTATAACCAGGAACCCTACTATCTCAATGCGCTGTTGAAGATCGTCAACTTCGCTACCAGCGGCAACTGGGAAGACACCAATTGCGGTTCCGTGGGAACTCCCGGTAATGGACAGACCGGTCGGGACTGGATGCGTGACAGCAGTGAAAATTGTGAAAACCCACCTTGATCGGCGAACATTCATGTATCTATCGAGCGCCCTGTCTTCCGTGAAGCTGACCGTTGCCGGGATTATCGCCCTGGCTGGCGGCATCCTGGTGACCTACAAAACCCCTGCTGCAGCGGCGGCCTGGGTTGTTCTGCCGCTGTGTCTGCTGGCGCTGAACCTGTTGTTCGCAATATGTTTTAATGTACGCTTTCGACGGCAGGCCGGGTTGATGACTTTCCACCTGTGTCTGCTGACCATTGTGTTGCTGGCTGCCTGGGGACGCCTGACGGTATTCCGTGGTCACGTGGAGCTTGCCCAGGGTCAGAGTTTCGACCCGTCGACCGTCGTCACAGATCAACGCGGGTTCTGGCACCCCTGGAAAAAATTGCAGCGGGTCCGCTTCGAGCAAGGTGATATCCGCGTGCAATATGCGCCGAAGCTGCGGCGCGGAATAACGCAAAGCACGGTGGCGATGCAGACTCCGGATGGTCAGAGTCGTGTTTCCACTGTCGGTGATATCTATCCGCTCAAAGCCGCCGGCTATCGGTTTTACACGACATCCAACAAAGGTTACGCCCTTGTCCTGAGCTGGCGGGGTGCCGATGGAAACGTGCAGCGCGGCGCTGTTCATCTCCCGTCTTTCCCGCTCAATGAGTGGAAGCAGATCAACACATGGGTGACACCGGCAGGAACGGCAGTCGGCCTGGAGTTCCACCCGGAAACAGAAGTGCCGCTGGACAGTCACTGGTTACTGGATAGCCGCAACAGTGCGGGTTCGATTACCGTGAGTATGAACGGCGACGATGGTGTGGAGTTGGAAGCAGGTGAACAAATCATGCTGCCGGGCGGGACTCTCCGCTATGAAGGGCCACGTATGTGGATGGGGTACGTCATTTTCTACGATCCCACGCTGGCCTGGCTCCTCGCCGCGGCGTTGATCGGTGTGCTGGCAATGGCCTGGCACTTCTGGGCCAGTATCTGGTCGCGGCCATTGACCACTCAATCTATTGACAGCAAGGCGCTGGTTCATGGCATTCGCGTTTCCAATACCTGAAGCGGTTTGGCTCTGGTCCGGCGTGCTGGGCTATACCGGCAGTGCGGTGGCGGCCTGGACTGGCCTGAGGGTGCGCCGAAATCATGATGCTATTGTCCTGGCGCTGCTGTCTGCGGGCGCCCTGATGTTTGCTATCGCGATTACGGAACGCTGGCTGCAGGTGGGTCACGGGCCTTTTCTGAATATGTTCGAGATTCTGCTCAGCAATCTGTTCAGTCTCGGATTGATTTATGCGCTGGTGTTCTGGCGTATCCCACTGGTGCGCCCGGGGGCCCTGGTGGTGTTGCCGGTGTTACTCATCCTGAGTGCCTGGATTCTGGTGGTCCCGTCACGTGCCGGCCTCTTACCTCCAAGCTATGACACCGTCCTGCTGTGGGTCCACGTGGGCGTCGGTAAAGTCTTCCTGGGCTTTTGCCTGGCGGCGGTGGGACTGGCCGGTATATTGTTAGTGAAACAGCTGGCGGTATGCAGGCCTATGCTCGGTGGCTTGCCTGATGAGGCACTGCTGGATGCTGTGGCATGGCGCATGATGATGCTGGCTTTCGTGTTTCACAGCCTGATGCTGATCGCCGGTGCGGTGTGGGCGCAGGATGCATGGGGCCGTTACTGGGACTGGGATCCGCTGGAAACCTGGGCCTTTCTGACCTGGCTTGCACTGGCTGCCAGTCTGCACGCGCGTATCACCTGGAAGTTGCCCCTGTGGGTCGGCTGGTTGCTGATCGTGGTCGTGTTTGTATTGGCGTTTTTAACGTTTTTCGGTGTGCCTTTCCTGAGTGTGGCACCGCACAAGGGGATGATATGAGCCACCAGGTAGATACACGTTTACCTGCCCTGGTGTTGACCGCCTGTCTCATCGGTGTGCTGGGTATTTTCATCCAGCTCTGGCCGGACAGTGAAGTACAGACGCCGGAGACGGAGCCGGCGCAACGGGCAAATCCCGAGCGGCAGCTGGTGTGGAAGAAAGAGATCGACGAACGCTTTCAGCAGGGCGTCATAATGCTGCACGCCGGCCAATATGACTACGCGGTTACCGCGTTCCATCGTGTGCTGCAACTTTCGCCGCAGATGCCGGAAGCCTACGTCAATATGGGTTTTGCGCAGTTTGGGCAGGGCCACTACGCAGTCGCGCGCGACTTTTTCCGCTCGGCGATCGAACTGCGAGCCAGTCAGGTGAATGCCTACTGGGGACTGGCGGTCAGCCTGGAAGCATTGTGTGACATGCCGGGCGCCATCGGCGCCATGCGCAGCTATCTGCACCTTAGCGGTGAGGATGAGAGATTTCAACGTAAAGCACAGTCCGCCTTATGGGAATGGGAAGCTGCAGCCGCCGGCGAAGCCGAATGCGAACCGACATGATGGATCGTTCTATCGGGTCGATGCTTGACCGGCGTCTTCGTTTTTCAGCGTTGTGGGAAATACCACTGGTTGGGGGCCATGCTGCCGACAGGTCGAAATCTGTAATGGGTGGGGGGGATCGGTCGTGTGCGGGGAGCGAGCCCGGCTGACCACCGGGCATTCATGGTATGCAGGTAGGCGATGGTTGAGCGGAGCCGGTGTTCGGAAAGCTTGTCCTGCCAGGGTGGCATGGCGTTTCTCCCCTGCAGGAGGTTTTGTAATAGAGCGTGGTCACCCCGTTTGAGCCGCTCACCCAGCGCAAAGGACGGTGCCGGCGGGTAGGTCG
>JBDNAP010000201.1:0-9550 GCA_039768325.1 Thiogranum sp. | reverse complement strand
CCGACATATTGGCTATTTAATATTACATAATCAGTTGATTGGACCGAACCATGCCAAAAGTACCGAATTGGATTGACTGTGCTGTGCTAAACAGTTGCTAAGCGCACACGACTCTTGTTACCGGATACGTCGTGATTGCCCGCTACACCATGAGCATGCCGAGCAGCTTGTTTGCCAGCTCTGGGTGAGGGAGGCGATTCGCAGACCAGCCTGTAGTGGAATAGAGTAAGCGCATCAAACAAGGTGGCTTGTGAACGGTAGCGTTCCATGACCGGCGTGTTTGGATCAAGCAGGTGTTCAAGGCGTGGCCGGTCGACCTAATCCCAAAGCGGGCTTGGCGGCTGAATGTGTCTGAGGAAAGGTGATCTTCGATGCCACCCCATTAGGTATGTCCGGAATTTCGTGTGGATTCAATTGATCGACATTCAATTCGCAGGGAAAAGATCGATCTGGTCGATCTGGTTGATTCAGGTGTCGTAAAGGGCCGAAAAGGGTGAGCTTTTGCCGGTCAGCCGATTTCAAACGATACATTGTACTTATCGCCAGCGATTGAATACGAAGGTCATAGTGATGCCACACTCGGATGTTAGGTCCTCTCAAAAAAGATGCCCGACTGCTGAAAATTCGCAAGTGGTACAATCCTACGGTAACGATCTCCTCTACGAGGCAGGAGCACAGCTGATGAACCAGGAAACCGATCCGTTACCGGATATCGAAACCATGCATCGGGAACACAGGGATTGGCTCGGCGAATATGCCACATGGATGAATGAAGTTGCGGCTTGGCAGCGCGAACAGCAGCTCGCTGAGGCCATGCTGTATCAACTGGAACGCGCGCTACCTGACCATTTCCGGAAATTGACTGAACATTCAACATCCATTGCATCACATGAAAAGCACCTGTGTGAACACGAAAAGCGGCTATACGACTACGAGATTGACGGCCAACAATGCAAGGAACGCATCGCTGACCTGGTCGAGGCGCATCGGCTACAGGAGGAATATCATGCCCGTGAATACAAGCAGCATGATGCGTTCCGTTATCTTCATCATTCGGCCATGGCGGAATTCAAACGAATTGCGAAGCTAATGCATAAAATAGACAAATAAATGCAAGCGCGAATGGCGCTAAGTTAAGCCTATTTAGCCCATTGTAGGGTCGAATTCATTCGACCAACCACGTTACCGTTCCATCTATCATCCCGGATGTAGCCACAATGTGGGTAGCCGCCAACAGCTGCTGGCCGAATAAATTCGGCCCTACAGAGGAAGAGTCGCCTTAACTTAGTGCCATTCAATGCAAGCGCTACATCAAAACGATCCAGGCAAATAACAAGCGAGTGGCAGCCATTTTTAAAAACTGCAGGTCTTGTGAAGTAACGACACAACAGCTCCAGCTTGCCTCTCTGTGGCACCTGCCCACGCATGCGCTGCAACTCTGGAAGATGAGGAAGACAAGACGCTGGCAACCTATTTAATTGAACTGAACGTGACAGGTACGAATCGATCAGTCACCGGCTCTGCACATCATCGATACTGTCGATATCGACAATGACACCCTGTTCCGTCGTTTCAATCAATTGCAAGCTGCCGCTATTCGCCGTAATTACGTTGCGTGCACCTTGGTCCGCAGACAGTTGCAGCAGAGCACTGGCGTGCCTGCTCGAAAACCCCACCGGATGTCCGCGTTTATGACGGTAGACAGGTGCAACAATGTCGGAGCCCTGCAGCAAAGCCGAAACGATCCGCCTTGTCAGGCTTGCCGGAACATAGGGCATATCCGCCAGTGCAATAATCCAGCCCTGTGCATCACGACAGGCTGCTATTCCGCAGGCGATACTGGTTCCCATGCCGGTAGAGGCGGACCGATTGACAACAACCCGCAGACCCTCTCGCTCCAGCAAGCCGGCCACTTCTCCATCACCGTTATCAACGACTGCTGTTGTTTCGGGCATTACGGCTAGCAGATGACGCGCAGCTGCAACAACAATGGGGGTGCCGTCGGACAGGGGATACAACAGCTTGTTTCCGCCAAAACGCCGGCTTTGACCGGCGGCTAGCAGAATACCGGCAATATTCCGACTCATGCTGCCGGTGCTGCATCCTGCGCACGGCGAGCAACCTGATTCCGCCTGGACGTCACTTCAGCCATGATGGACACTGCAATTTCCGCCGGTGTGCGGCTGCCAATCGCCAATCCCACCGGGGCATGTAATCTTTGCACCTGCTGTTCCGTCATACCGAGCACCGCAAGTCTTTCCCGGCGCCGATCACTGCTGCGCTTCGAACCGAGCGCGCCGACATAAAATGCCTCCGAGTTGAGTGCATCGAGTAAGGCCATATCATCGAGCGTCGTGTCATGGGTCAAGGCAAGGACAACACCGCGCGGATGACTGGCGTACGCCCGAACCGCATCGTCGGGCATAAGACGCAGCAGCTCGGCGCCCTCAACCGGCCAGGTCTCACCATAGGCGTCACGCGGATCACAGACAATGACGTGGTAGTCCAGCATCAGCGCAATCTGTGCGACGTACTGAGAAAGATGGCTTGCGCCGATCAACAACAACTGCCAGCATGGCCCGAATATCTTGCTAACGGTATCCGCTGTATAACTGAAATCCTCGCTGGCCGTTGCCGGGTGCAGACTGACTTCACCGGTGTTCAGGCATACCCGGCGCGCCACCAGCTGACTGGATTGCAGTTTATCCAGCAGAATCTGCAGACCTTTGCCACTGTGCAACCGCTCGATGAGCAGCTCTAGCCGCCCCCCGCAAGGCAGGCCCAGTCGGTTCGCCTCCTCGCGGTTGATGCCGTAATCAATCATGCTCGGAAGGGTATCGCTCAGCTGGTGATTGCGGTAACGGCTGACAAGGTCCTCTTCGACGCAACCTCCCGATACAGAGCCGGCATGTATACCATCTTCGCGCATCAGCATCAGCGAACCAACCGGTCGCGGTGACGAGCCCCAGGTCCTCACTACCGTAACGAGGACGGGACAAAAACCCTGCCCGATCCAGTTGACCGCGGTTTCAAGTATTTCACGGTCTGCGCCGTAAATCGGCATGGTGAACTAGAGTTTCAGCGGTAACTTGCCGAAGCGCTGACCGGTAACATCGTATAGCGCGTTGGCGACGGCCGGTGCGATCACCGGCGTCGCCGGCTCACCGACACCGGTCGGCGGTTGAACGGACTTCACGATATGCACCTCAACGCTCGGCATCTGATCAATACGCAGCACCTGGTAATCGTGAAAATTCGACTGCACGACGCGACCCTCCTGCAGGGTAATCTCGCTGCTCAGGGCTGCTGACAGACCAAACCCCATCCCACCTTCCATCTGCGCACGAATGATGTCCGGATTCACCGCGATGCCACAGTCCACCGCGATGACCACACGGTCGACACTGAAGGTTTTATTGTCGTGTACCGTCACTTCCGCGACCTCGGCAACAAAGCTGTTAAACGACTCATGTACGGCAATGCCACGGCCACGACCTGCTGGCAGGGTCCCGCCCCAACCGGCCTTGTCGGCAGCAAGTTCCAGCACACCAAGGTGGCGTGGATGATCACTTAACAGCGAACGACGAAACTCAAGTGGATCCTTTCCTGCCACCACCGCCAGTTGATCGATAAATGTCTCCACCGCAAAAGCGGTGTGCGTCGAACCCACCGACCGCCACCATTGCACCGGAACAGCGGTATCAGGCGAATGCAACTCAACGGCAATGTTTGGGATGGCATAGGGCATATTGGATGCGCCCTCCACCGAGGTGACGTCAACGCCGTCTTTCACCAGGACGCCTTCGAAGTCGGTACCGGTCATCAGCGATTGACCCACAATGCGATGCTGCCACGCGATTGGCGCACCACTGTCGTCCAGGCCCGCTTTGAGCTGGTGGAAATACATGGGGCGATAATAACCGGCACGCATATCGTCTTCGCGTGTCCAGACCAGCTTGACAGGCGCCTTTGCCCCTATGGCTTTGACAATGTGCGCTGTCTCCACCAGGTAATCCGATTGCGGATTGGCACGGCGGCCGAACGACCCACCCGCGTACAGCATGTTTATCTTTACCTGCTCGGGCAGTATACCCAGTACTCTCGCCACGGCGTTCTGATCCGGCGTCTGATACTGCTCACCATTCCATACTTCACAGCCGTCACGGGTCAGATTCATGACGCAGTTCATCGGCTCCATGGCGGCGTGAGCCAGAAACGGAAACTCGAATGAGGCTTCCAGGCTGGTATCGGCAGCCTGCAAGGCGCTGGCGGCATAGCCCTGGCTGTGTGCAAACAGAACGGGCGATGCCGCCAGCTTTTTATACTGTGTCATCAGCTCATCTGAGCCAAGCTTGAAAGCCTTGTTCTCATCCCAGCTGACCTGTAATGCATCGCGGCCTTTCCTGGCACTCCAGAAGTCCCTGGCGAGCACCGCGACGCCACTGGGAATCTCGACGACATCGGTCACGCCTTCGATCTTTTTCGCCTCGCCGGCATCAAACGACTCTACCCTGGCGCCGAAGCGCGGCGGATGCGCCACCAGCGCGGTCAACAGTCCAGGCAACTTGATATCCTGAGTGAAGATTGCCGTACCGTCGATCTTTGCCCCGCTGTCCTTGCGCGGCACATGTGTGCCGATCAGGCGGAACTCGTCGACTTCTTTCAGGAATACCTCTTGCGGAACCGGCTCAGCGGCAGCAAGATCGGCGAGGTCGCCGAAAGTGGCCTGTTGTCCGGTTGATTCGTGACGTAACACGCCGTCGCGCACCTTGATTTCAATGGCTGGCACCGACCATTTTTTTGCCGCCGCATCCACCAGCATGTGGCGCGCCGCTGCACCGGCCTTACGCATCTGTTCAAAGGAATTGGCGATGGCGGTACTACCGCCAGTACCCTGCACGGCTCCCCAGAACAGATTGTTATAGAGTTTCGCATTCGCCGGCGCGCCCTCGACATGGATCTGTGACCAGGCCGCGTCGAGCTCTTCGGCGACCAGTGTGGCCAGGCCGGTATAGGTACCCTGCCCCATTTCCAGGTGTTTGATTATCACCGTGACACGATTATCGGCAGCAATACGCACGAAGGCGTTCGCTTCAAAGCGTGTAGCGGCAATGTTTTCACCACCGGCTTTGCCCGGCCCGGCTTCGGGCTGCTCCTGTTCCCGGCTGCAAGCCGGCAGGTAAACCGCCAGCGTCAAGCCGGCGCCGACGGACGCGCTTCTGAGCAGAAACTGTCGGCGGCTAATTACAACACTCCCGTCCTGTCTCATGGTGACCTCCCTAATCATCAAGTGACCGCGCTGCTTCCCTGATAGCGGCGCGTATCCGCACGTAGGTGTGACAACGACAGATATTGCCCGACATCGCCGTATCGATGTCCTGCTCGGAAGGCTGTGGTTTTACGCTCAACAAAGCCACTGCTGACATGATCTGACCGGACTGGCAATAGCCGCACTGCACCACTTCCCGATTTTCCCAGGCCGACTGTACCGCGCTCGCCACCCTGGAATCGAGGCCCTCTATGGTGGTGATCTGCTTGCCTTCCGCCTCGGCTACCGGCGTCACACAGGCGCGAACCGCTTTTCCGTCAAGATGCACGGTACAGGCACCGCATAGCGCCATACCACAGCCGTATTTGGTACCGGTCAAGCCAACGCTGTCACGGATTGCCCACAACAGGGGCATTTGCGGGTCGATCTCGAGTTGATGGGAGCTGCCATTGATGCTGAGCTGTATCATGCCTGGATCCCTCCACATTGAGGACGAAAACTACTAGTGAATCTGTCAGTTAGCCGACATCTGCTGGTGCACCCCTTGAGCGTCCCCGCTGCGGATCCGATGGACATGACGCAGCCGCCGAGCGTATAGGGATGCATCCACCGGGTGAATCGCCGTCAGGCGCGAGTAAGGTGCCCTGGAGTACAGCGTGTCCCGCTAGCTGATATCGGCTAAATGCGCACACACCAGTAAGGTTAGCATGATTCTCGGGGGACGCCGGGAAAAGACACCCTGAACTCCGCACCCGGCTCGGCGTTGACCACATCCACCTGCCCGTTCATGCTTGCGGTCAGCTGCTGCACCAGGGCCAGGCCGATACCGGTACCGACAGTTTCCCGCGTCAGTTCGTTTTCTGAACGGTAGAACAGCTTAAAGATCTTCTTCATCTGGTCCCTGGGGACACCCTGGCCATAGTCGCGCACGCTGAACTGAACAGTCGCGTTACGCAGCAGCCGGACACTGATGTCAATGACCCTGCTGTTCGTTTTCGATGAGAATTTGAGCGCATTATCCACCAGGTTGATAAGAATCTGGGTGAAATAATCGGCATCCACCCTGATCAGCGAGTCGCCGGCTTCGGCCTTGCAGTCCAGCTTCAACTCGAACCCCGCGCCTTCGATCTGTGTTGATATCGTGGCACGGATTCCCTCCAGCAAGGTCGATACCTTCACCGACTTCAAATCCGCCTGTATACCATTGCGTGTCAGACGCGCCAGTTGCAGCACGTTGTTGATAAGACGTGACAGGCGTTCACTCTCATCGAAAATGTACTTGTAATAGCTCATTTTATTTTCTTCACTGGCCCAGCCTTCGCGCAGCATCTCACCGTACATGCGAATGGAGGTCAGCGGGGTTTTCAGTTCGTGACTGACAGCAGAAACAAAGTCCTGTTGCTGGCGGGCAAGTTCGATCTGTCCTGCCCCCAGGCGGTACATCAGGTAAAACCCGCCACACAGCACCACTGTCAGGATAGCCGCAACCCAGTTTATCAGCGTGCCACCGGCACCCCTGGGCAGGCGGTTTATACTGAAGATCAGCTCCACATCGCTCAACGGATCAGATAAGCGTATCCGATAGAGCAGCGCACCACTCAAGGCCTCGCCGCTAGAGAGATACTCGCGCGACGACAGACCACTGAACACCGAAAACACGTCGCCCTGATAGGCGACAATCAGATCGCTCATCTTCGACAACAGCGTCCCGCCAAACAAACTTTTGATGCTGCCTTCAAGGAACATTTGCTGCCCGATCAACGCCCCCTGGATATAACGTTGCCCGTTGCGCCATACCTTACGGAACAACACGAAATGACCGCTGTCGAGCAGACTGAATTCAAATGGATCGATCTCACTCTCGAAGATATCAATACCAACAGGATTCGCAACCGGTGCCATTGCCGCGCGTGTCTTGTCGGTAAACACCGCTTGTGATTCCGGTAAGGCGCTGCGTTCCTTTCGCGCACGTTTTTCAGCGATGGGGGCGGCCCTGGAAACGATCGGCTCCTCCTGTTCATCGACAGAGTCAGCCTGGTAGTGGTCGTCCAGCTTCAGATCTTCAACCCGGCCGAGCTTGCCGATACTCGTCTGCTTGTTTTCCTGTGCACGCGCAGCTGCTGGCACGTTCAAACGATCGAAGGCGGCCTGAGCCGGTACCTGCTGTTCCCGCGTCTCCCCGACTGTCAATCCGGTGTCGTTCCCGGCGGAGGAGATAGAGACCGGAGCGTCAACGACGGTAGCTGACGAAGCGCCGGATGCAACAGGGTTGTCGCGGCGTTGTGGCCTGGCCGCCAGTAACTCTCTGGCGACGTCACTATCGGCCTCCCCGCCCTTTACCAGGCGATTATCGCTGAGGATCTGCTGGATGCGATTCTGTAAAACCAGACGTTGCTGCCGTTCCTGATTGGAAATGCCATAGGCGTTTGTCCCTTCATCCAGAGGTGGCAATAAGGGGGTAGTGAATACGCCCTGTGTATCCACCTGGAAGTAACCGATCAAACCGGGGATGGAGGATGTCACCGGAAACGCGGACAACGGTGAGCGTTGCAGAAAATTCGCGGATGGGTCACCGGCAAGATTCAGAAAGCTATAATCGGCAAACGATCGCGATTCTTCCTTACTGATCAGTTCGCTGAGCCGGCCATTGATGCGCGCCGACAACTCTTCGGCCAGCACCCGATGCTGGTGAAACGCCTCCCACTTCAATTCGCTGTAGGCCTGGCGGATGAGAATCGCTGTCGGGACCGCCAGCGCCAGGAAAAACACCAGCAGCCACAGTCCCAGTGTTCTCCGGTCCAGCCCTGTCAGTGAAGCGCGCAAGCGTTTATTCCGACAGCAGGCGGTAACCTGCGCCACGCACAGTCAACAGATAGCGTGGTTGAGCGGGATCGGGTTCGATCTTACGCCGCAGCTTGGCGATATGGATATCGACAGTACGGGTTTCCAGTTGCAGATTTCTGGCATAGCCCCAGACCCTGTTGAGCAGTTCCTCACGTGACACCGGCCGCTCCGAGTTCGCCTGCAGGTATTGCAGGATCTCCACTTCCCGGCGCGTGAAGGACAGCGCCTGCTCACCTCGACGGCCGGATAGATTCCGGCTGTCGATTTCAATACCGTCACCCAGATGCAGCTGATGATCCAGCTCCACAGCAGTACGCGAGCGGCGCAGCACCGCCTGAACCCGCAGCACCAGCTGGGCCACCGAGAATGGCTTGGCCACGTAATCGTCGGCACCGAGTGACAGGCCCTGGATAATGTCCTCGTCACTGCTCCTTGCCGTCAGCATGATAATGGGCTGGTCGCGGTCCTGCGAGCGGACCCGGTTACAGATCTCGAAACCATCCATGCCGGGCAACATGATATCCAGCAGAATCAGGTCGAAGCCACCACTCAAGGCCTTGTCCAGCCCCTCGTTTCCTTCGGCCGCACAGTCAACCTCGTAACCGTGAAAAACCAGTACGTCACTCAGTCCGGTGCGGATAGCCTCTTCGTCTTCGACGATAAGAATACGGATTTTGCGTTGCATGGTATTAAAGCCTATCAGCTAACTCCCCTTTGGGCATGTAAATCTTTTGTAAATCTACCAGGGCAGGTTTTACAAAAACCTGTCTGGCAGCGGACAGTCGCCCTGCCTAGACTGGATTCACATTGACAACACCCATCAGGAGGCTAACACCATGGCATTGATCACACGCATTTCGAGACTGTTCCAGGCCGATCTGCACGCTGTCCTCGACCGTATCGAGGAACCGGACCTGTTACTCCGGCAGGCGGTACGGGAGATGGAAGACGATCTGGCCCGCGACGAACAAAGCATGAAGGTTCTGAACCACGAGCTCGGGCAACTCGTCAGCCGCGAAACAGACATCAGACATTCACTGGATAAAATCGAGGACGAACTGGACGTCTGCTTTGAGTCAGGTAAAGACGATCTGGCCCGCGCGTTAATCAAGCGCAAACTGGAAGCGCTGCGCTTTCACAAATTCCTGTCGCGCAAACGCGAAGTGCAGGAACGAAGGCTCAGCGGCCTCAGGACACGAATGCAGGAGAACCGGGCGAGCCTGGACAGCATGCGTCAGAAAGCCGAACTGCTGGCCGAGGAGACGGTCACGGATTCATTCGAGGACAACTGGTCCAGCCCCGACATTGTGGTGCGCGAGGAAGACGTGGAAGTGGCCTTTCTCCGCGAAAAACAGAAAAGGATCCGGTCATGAAACAGCCCACGTTTTTCGAGAGTGTCGCGGTTGCCCTGACGGCAAGTCTGCTTGGCAGCGCCTT
>JBDNAP010000030.1:0-10700 GCA_039768325.1 Thiogranum sp. | reverse complement strand
CGCATGCAGACGCCGCATGTGCTTCATATGCACGTCGGCATGTGTGACGATGATCGATGCCAGGATAGCACTTGCCCCGGTTTGCTCGGCCACATCCAGCAGCCGTTCGACAGACACCGAGGTGCCCAGGTCATGACAGTGGAAGCCGTAGCGCTCGATACCACCGTGCTTGATGTCAAGGATTTCGTGCAGGCCGACCGAGTGCTCATCCTCGCCGACCGTCGCCGCAACCAGATGAATATCACGGCTACGCACCCAGGCTTCAATTTCATCGTCACCCAGCAGCGCCTGCTTCTCCTCAACCGGAAGCGCATCGATACCGACAGCGACGTCAAGCGTGCCCTTGATTTCAAAAACACTGCCTTCGGCAGGATGCATGAGCCGCCGGTTGATCACCTCGGGTTTGTCGAGGCCCATGCGTCTCGCCATCTGCAGCGCCGCTGCCTCTGCCAGCTGCGGTTGTTCGGGCACAAACAGCGTCACACACACGACCCCGTCACCGTGTTTTTCAACCTCCGGTCGCAGCACCCCCCTGGCGCGCTCGGCCAATGGCTGCGCCAGGCGTTTATCAACATTGTCTTCGGCATCCAGTTCGTCGATGTACTGGATCTTGCCTGGATCGCACAAACTGCAGCCACCATACTCGTCGCAGGGTTTACCTGTTTCAGCCGCATAGACATTGTGACCGAAATGACTGCACACGGGTGCACCGTAATCCGCTTCGCGTGCAACCACGCTGGCCGCACCGTCTCCGCCCTGCGCACCACGGACAATGCCGTCACCTTTGCGCTCCGGGTAATAGCCCTGATCGACGAACTGGCCGGCTTCGACAGCCGCGTAATAGCCTCCGCCTTCCAGGATCTCTTCGAGGAACAGCACGGCGCGTTCCTTGATTTCGCGCACCTGTTCTGACAACGGGCCGTCCTGCCTGAGGTCGATCATCTGCTTCAGGCCATCCATACCCATCAATGCCTGGCGGGCCGCGTTCACACCGGCCACGTTGTTATAGTGCCAGGGTATATTGCGCCCTTCATCGGGGGTGATGGTGCTCTGGATATCCGCCGAGGTCAGGCGTGAGATCAGCGTATCCAGCACATGGGTTACCGTGGTTTCCTCGGTATCCGATTCCATGTAGCGCGTATTCTGCTGGGCGCGAAACCGGTAACCCTGGAACAGGTCACGCAGTGCGACCGCATACGGCAGATCTAGGCGTAATTTTGGCGCTGGTGGCGCGGTGGGCGGTACTGTGGACAGTGCGATCAAATCAGGCGGCATATCGACCGCCCGCGAGTAGCCGGTGTTGACGGCGTGCTGGACGAGTAGTTCCGGGGTCACTTTCCATGCCTGCTTGGCCGTGGCGTTGACATTGTGCGCGCCGTCGAGCTGGAGAATACCGCCGTCGGTGAGGATGCGCTTGGCCTCGGCGGCATCCACGAATGAACGGTGCATGTTAATGTCTCGGTACAGGATATTGTATTGAGGATCCTGGTGCGCGCCGTTCACGCCCTCCTCCGCGAACAGCACCGCCATTTCAGGTCCGGCCAGACCACTCACGTAGGAATGAAAATTGATCGGTCTGCCGACCTCGTCTTCGATCGCATCCAGCGCCTTGCGAGTCGCACGCAGCTGTTTGCGTGTCACAGGGATACCGCCGATACCCTCGGGCGTACCCTCGATCAGACCGTCGAAATGCGATTGGCCGGTGGTGCGGATCACCATAATATGATCGGCACCGTGCCAGGCGGCCATGCGCATGCGGCGCAGGTCATCCTCAAAACGACCGGAGGCGATTTCGGTGGTGATCACCATATCGCACTGAGGGTCGATGCCATCGAACGCCTGGGCGGCGGGAAGTGGCACAGACTGATCAAGATCTTCTGAAGCGTCATAGTAGATAAACGAGCCGACGCTGTGTTCCTTCAATTTGCTGCGCCAGCTCCAACCCTTTCGCCGCGGTCGATACCGGTCGAGATCCTTGAGCACCTCACTGATATCCAGCTTCCGGTCAGGTAACAGCTTCATAGCGGCAGCTCCGCCCAGTAACGACCCTCAAGCAATGCCGCTCCCACCTCGCGAGTCGAAATACCCTTCAACTTCGAAAGCTCCAGCACCAGGCGACCAGCGCCATGCCCGAGCAGTCCCCGCTCCTGCATACGCGCGACCAGGTCCCTGCATTCCAGGCTGGAAAACCCCATGCGTAGCAACACGGAACGTTCGATGGACGGTGTCGTGTGGCTGCACGCCTCCTCGATCAGTGGTGCGACGATTTTATCCACCAGGCTCCAGAAGTTGTCATACAGCTCCTGGTCCGACAGGTTCTGCAGACGCGCACGGCGCGCCTCGAAATCATCTTCTCTTTCCATGCCACTCATCGATGGTCTCCTGCACATAAGTTCGACTGCTTCGCGTTTCAGCGGCGAGAAACTCGATATCCACGTCATCGAGCATGGCGTCTGCCGGCAAGGACTCGATGGCATTACGCAGGTAGGAGTGCCGAACACGGTCCAGGTCTATGTCGACGACGGCAATCTGCGAGGGATGTTCGGGGATCACGATACGCTCACCCGGTTTGTTGTCACGTGGATCACCACGCGTCACTTCGATGCCCATTTGTCTGGCAAAATTGAGCTGGGCAATGGGATGCTTGCCTGCACCGGTGTATTCAGTCTCCTGCACCACGACGATCTGCTGCTCATCCAGATCCCGGGCAATCGCGAACGCTGCGGCGAGCGATGTATTACCTGCCGGTCCCCGCTCCATGCCCTCGAGCTCTGCCAATACCTGGGTGATATAAAAAACTTCGCCCTGGCTCACGGTCACAAAGCGATCCATATAGCGTAAGGCGCGCGCCGCGTTGCGCGGTACATCGGCACGATCAGGCCAAGTGGTAAACGGCAGCGAAAACCCGGTGTGGCCCGTGGTAAAGGATTTACGATTGAAATCATGATCCGATGCCATGTGCAGACCTGACAGATCGACACTGGCGGCAACCATTTGGGTATTGCTCGCACCTGCCTTCAGCAGTCCGCGCGCAGTCCCGGTCACGTTGCCGCCGCCGGCATGGGTGGCGATTACCACGTCGGGAAAACGCCCGGTGTGTTGTTTGACCTGGCGGGCAAGTTCGTAGCCGAGTGTCTCGATGCCCAGTATTGAGTACGGTGTATACAGCGATGCGTTGAAGTAACCGGTTTCCTTCAGGACCTGGAGAAAAACATAGAAGAGTTCAGGCCCCACCGAAAGGCGGATCACCTCGGCGCCGTAGGCTTCGCAGGCACGGGTCTTCTCGGCAATCTCCGGTTGCGCAACAGCTTGGCTGTCGAAGGCTTCCTGAACCACGATACAACCGAGCCCCGCCTTAGCGGCCTGCGATGCCACTGCGGCGCCATAATTACCGCTGGTCGCTGCGGCCACGCCGGGATAGCCACGCTTTGCCGCTTCATGCACCGATAGCGAAGCGCGCCTGTCCTTGAACGACCCGGACGGATTGGCGGCTTCGTCCTTGACGAACAGTCGCGCGCCCTTGCCCGGCGGCGCCACCGCACGCACCAGTTCGGTAATATTGTGCAGCTCTACCAGCGGTGTATCACCCACCGCTGTAGCGCGCTGCACCTTGTGCGTCGCATCGATGTCGTAGCCGGTATCCACGAGCAGCCGTTCGTAGTCAAAGGCCAGCACGCCAGTGGTATACTGCGCATAGTCGATGCCCACCGATGCGCGCATGATCCCGGGGCGCTGCGCCATGATGGCCTGGTAACTGTCGGAATTCATGAACCCTGTCTCTGTCCACGCAGCAGGGCACGCACCTCAAGCCCGATGCCGGACAGCTCGGCAATCGGCGCACCGAAGCCGTGGGTGTAGGCGGGATTGACTTGCCTGACCACGCCGCGCAGCCGACGGCCGACCGATGTGACGATCTCCGCTTCCTCGCCCGCTGAGGCTGGCGCAACGAGAAAACCCTTCACACGCATCTCCAGTGAAACCTGCCGGGTATCGTCGGGAACCTGCGGTGCGCGTTCACCGGCGGGCAGCACAATTCGGTGGATCTCGACCCAGGTACCCTTGCCAATCAGCTCTGTCATGTTCGATCCCCCTGCCCCGGGTCACGAAGCAGCTGCCGCACATCGCCCAGCATCGCTGCCGGCACCGGCAGATCTGCCATGGTATGCAGGCCGGGTGCCGCGTTCATGATACGCGGTATCATGTTGACGGCCAGCGCACAGGTTGCCTGGCCGCCGGGAATCTCGGGGCTACCGGACAATCGCACATCTGGGGTGCCTTTGATCTCTATCCGGTCGCCGGTCTCGATACCCTCGAGCCAGGGGTGAATCTGCTGCGGATGGCGGAGTGTAATGACCGGCTCGTCCTGCCGGTACGCCACTGCTGTGTGCAAACAGCCGGCTACCTGGCCAGGCTGCACGATCGCGAACGGTGTTTCCCGCAGGACCCCGGCAATGATCGCTTGGCGTTTTTCTTCAATACGCTCGATGTCCCAGCCAATGGTTTTGGCGATCAGGTGAATCGACTCCGGAAAACCGATGTGCCCAACAACTGTGCCTGCTTCCAGCCCCTCTTCAAATGCTTTCGGGCTGAGTCCCACGCCCTGGCTTGCAATCACTGTTGGCCCGTAGGGCGAGAGGTCGTTGACACGCTCTGCACTGATCGACTGGATGTCTGCACAGACACCGGAAAGCGTAATAACCAGAAGGTCCAGCACAAAGCCCGGGTTGATACCGGTACCGACCACGGCCACACCCCGTGACACCGCCAGCCAGTGTATCTCTTCGGCAAATGCCGGGGAACTGCAGGCGGGATAAGCCATCTGTTCAGCAATCGATATAACAGGGACGCCGTGCTGCACCAACAAGGCGATTTCACCCATCGCGTCGTCGATACTTGAACAAGTCGCCTGAATGGCGACGTGCGGTTGCCCCTGCTCGATCACCTTGGCCAGGTCCGTGCTGACACGGATTCCAAGATCACGTTCGAGCCCGATCGCCTGCCCCACCTCCAGCCCGGCACGGTTGGCTCTTCTGGCCAAAGCGCCGGCAAATTCCAGCCCCCGCTTGTCAAGCACAAGCCGGATAATCCCCGAGCCAATCTGCCCGGTGCCGAGCACCAGCACTCGAATCCCGTCACGCATGAGTTATTGAGTTCTCCTTACTACACCTTATAGTTAAATCGTAGCAAAATTGAACCGCGGGGTGGAGGCATCATGCATGCAACCGTTCATCCTATCGAAAAACCTGAACCGCTATGCATTCTTGAACGGGGAGAGATTCCGCACCAAGGTGCAGGCAGAAGTGCAGTTATCACATTTACCCGGGCATAAAGTGGTAAAACAACTGGGGGGCGAAGTAAGTTAATACCTGAATTCAAACGCTCCCCAGATCCACCCATTCGTCTGTGGTTTCCACCTTGGCAAGATGAACTTTCAACAGCAGCTCGTCGCGTTGTTTATCAAGTTCATCTACCAGCCTGTCAAAGTCGCTTCGCTTATCCGTCATGGTTTATCTACGATCGGACGCAGCCAGTCGGCTTGGGTAGACCGCCGACCTTGGTAATCGGTTTCATTGGGCCAGTGCACCACATTTCAAACATAGCCTTTTGATCTTCGCCCAGGTATTTGGCGAACTTGCGAATCGGTGGCACACGCTGAACTCCGATTCATATCGATGAGATAACCATCTCCGTCACCCCGCGGACTTTTGCGCGTAGTGATCGAGGCATTCCGATTCACGTCCGCGCACAACGCGCTGACCTGTCAGCGAGCCCCGAGATTCAGTCACGACCGTATGCTGGCTTTCATGGTGCTGGTCATCATAAAAATATATCACCACCCAGTCCCTGGTGCGTTGCAACTGGTGGGCACGGGCAGTGTTGGAATAAAGTGCCGTGAAATGCCATTCGCCTCTGGTCATGTGCATAATGGGCAACCATGCCTCGCTCTCCGGGTTAAAACGTTCCGGTGCAATAGTCGGTAATTCACCGGCTTCCGCCTTTTCCCGATAGCGACGATCGACCTGCAACAGCAGGCTTACCGGTGGCTCGGCCACTGGCCCGTGTTCCCGGGGTCCAGGTCGGCGACGGCCCAGTACCTGGGCAAGCCACGCCTGAACCATCGCGACCTTATTGGCGCTGAAACCAGGGACTTTTTCCAGGCGCCTGTTATACGCTGCCACTTCAAGCGCTGCCAGACTATCGATGTGCAGCGCGTCTATGATTCGATGCGCCAATGTTGAGCCCACACCCGGTATCTGTTTAAACAACGCCACCGGATCATGGCCGCCACGTAAACTCTCCAAGCGACTCATACGGCCCATGGCCACGTATTCATATATCGAACGGGCAATTCCTTCGCCGATACCGGCCAGTGCAATCAACCCGGGCAGCCCTTTTTGTTCAATGATCTCGCTGATGGGTTCATTAAGATGGACAACCGTGCTAGCCGCCCGTTTATACGCATTCACACGAAACGGACTGGCCCTCTGCTCTTCGAGCAAGGTGGCGATCTCGCGTAACCTTTCTGCAATCTCCTGGTTGATTGACACGGCACTTCAGCCCGGCAGGCGCGGGCATACCGTAGTGCGCGTCCCGGCAATTCGGTTACGCATCCAGCCCGATACTCACGCAATAATGTTTATGTACGTTGCGTATATCCAGTGGCGATTCAGTATTGAAGTACAGCTTCCACTGATTCGGACTCGGTGCTTCCTGAAAATTAGACAACAGCGTTTCGAAGGAATGATCGTCGATATACTCCTTGGAGAATATATTCCATTCCGCCTTGTTGACATAAGCCTCGATCCGGGCATCCCAGACATAACCGATTTTTTCAAAGTACGTTTCTTTTCCAAAATCTTCCAGATGAGCCATCGTTCACCTCTTTCGGCCTGTTAGCACTGCTTCGCCTTGCCACTTGAGATTAACCGATACTGCCCGTCAAGGCTACAGATGCCGCGACAAACTGATAGAGCGCAATTTTGGCCCGCCCGATAACCGTTACTCGCGACGGCGTGCAGCAGGCACACCGCGCCAGTGTCGCGGCAGCAATTTTACCAGTCCACGCGTGATCCAGACGATGATGTAGAAGGTCATACGCGCCAGCACATTGCGCCGCATGCCAAAACTGTCAACAAGTCGTTCAGGCAGCAACAGAGCCGCCATGGAATAGTTGAACGGCGCCAGTAGCCGTGTGAACCAGGTACCTGTCAGCAGGCTCCGGTAAATATCACGCGCCGTATCTGTAACCGTCAGAGTGTCGCTGTACAGCATCTCTTGCCACCAGTTCTGGAAATCCGCCCAGCTGTCCGGGTAACGTTTTTCCGGGATACCGAACAACTGCCCGAAGCGTTTGGCTTGTTGATAGAACTGCTCTTTTTCCTCGGCGCTCAACGGTTCGATAAACAACTCATAGGCCATTACGGAGGAGTCCAGCAGCGTTGCCGCCACCCACAACAGCAGCTCGGGATCATTGGCATCATACGCGGAATCCATTCCGGCTGGCGTTGGGCCCATCACCTGACCATGGACGCGGTCATGAACAGAACGCACGCGCATGGCCGCCTCGATCGCCTCATCCCGGCGGCCAAACACGAGACTATAGACAGCAGAAAAAGTGCGGATCCCACGACCCAGGGGATCTTCCCGATAGCGGCTGTGATCCGCCACCCCCTGTGCGATCTTCGGGTGAGCAATTTGCAGCAGCAAGGTTCGCATGCCGGCGAGCAGGAGTGCCGGTTCGCGGCTGACGCGCCAGAATACGGTGTCGGGCGAGAAGAAGCCTGAACCCGGCTCGATGTCCCTCCCCAGGTTTTCCAGATACTGCCTGAACCTGTCGCTGTTGCCGAGTCCAGGTGATGGGCTCATGGGCACAATACCGACCGCAATACATCGGCCTGCGCCTGATTCCAATCAGCGTCGGCACCCTGATGATTGCCCTGCTGGTACAGTTCGTAGGCACGCTTCTCGATCGCGGCGCGATGACGGCTGACCAGATCCTCCAGACAACCGTGAAAAGCTTCCCAGGCAGGCACTGCCCCGGGACGTGCCGCGCGAATCACAGGTTTTTGTGTAAACCCCGGTCAAACGCTTTACGGCAGTTTTGGTGTACGTTACCGACATCCGGGGTGTGTTACTGGTATGAAAAACTGTGTTCTAATTGTCCTGAACAAAAACTCGGGGGGTTGGGTATGGCACAAGCGATGCGTTGTGAACTGATCACCTGGTCGGAGGTTCAGCGATTGTGCCGACAGCTTGCACGACTGGTCCGGAAATCGGATTATCGCCCTGCCGTAGTCGTCGCCATTGGCCGTGGCGGCCTGGTACCGGCGCGGTTGGTGTGTGACTACCTGGATATCATGGCGTTGGCCACGATCCGGATCGAGCATTATCTGGCAGGTTCCTCGAAACAGACGCATGCCGTTATCCGCTACCCGCTCTGTACCGGGATAGAGGGCCTGGAGGTGTTGCTTATCGATGATGTAAACGATGGCGGCGAAACTCTGGAAACCGCCCTGCAGCACTTGCAATCATTCAGCCCACGCCGGATCAGGACGGCGGTGATGCACCAGAAAGCCACAACACATGTTGCCGTTGATTATTACGCCAAAAAGATCATCAAGTGGCGCTGGCTGATCTACCCATGGGCAGTGCAAGAGGATATCTCCAGTTTTCTCCAGCACCTGTCACCGACACCGGGGTCGTTGGAAGAGGCGCAGCAACGCCTGGCCGAACAGTTCGGCTTGCGGATTTCGCGGCACAGCCTCGCAGCGGTGTATGCATTTATGGACAGATAATGACAGAAACACAGTCATGTCAGCAGCACGGCAATAATGCCGGTCAGAAAGATTCCATCAAAGGTGCCGGCCCCGCCGATCGAGGCGACCCGCACCCCCATTGTTCGAATATCGGCCAAGTGCAGGATGTCGGCGCCCAGCAGGACGCCGAGCACCCCGCTGGAAAAGGCGAGCGGCGCCGCATTCGCGGGTTCCAGGAGCAGGGCCGTGATCACCGCCACCAGCGGCGCGATAAAAACCGGCATACCGATACCGATGCCGGAAATAGGACGGCTGAATACATAGCTGACCGCGGTGACGATCAGCAGGGCCGGCAGCAGGTCGAACGGGTTGACCAGTTGCCTGGCAAGCAGGTGCAGGCTAATACCTACCGGGATGATGCAGCCCCCCAGGTTGACCGCAAGGATCGTTTTCCCCGTATACCCTGGTGCACCGGGCTGCCAGAGCCGGGCCCAGGGTGGGATGTCCGGTGGTAGCTGTGCTGAAGGGGTACTCTTGAGGGTAGCCAACGGAATATTGATACCGCTGCCGAATAATGCGCCCAGCACCAGTAACAGCGCCACCCGGGGCGACAGCCCGAGCTTCTGAAACGCGATGGACAGCACCTCCAGCTGGATGATCGTCAACAGGAAGACCACGAGGAAGAGTAACAGCAGCAGATAACGTGGGGCCATACCGACGGTATTGTACGCAATTGCGCGTTCAGGTTTATTTATAGATCTCACGCCGCGGGTCATCTGCGCGAAACGAATCCGTGAATCCCTTCTCGCGGTCATGGATGAGGTACCGGCATCCCTCAAACTCCTACTGTAGACTAAGTAATTTTCAATGTTATCTACTACGACTGAACAATACTGCCCCTTCTCCTATGGGCGACGAATTCGTAATGATTACCTGATAACTGACAAACAAGACGTTGTCGACCCATGCCTATGCCGATATGGGATTCGAGACCGTTCACCAGAAATGGGGGCGATACAGCCTCATTGAAATCATGCAGGCACCCGGCCAGGACGGTTACATCGGTTTTTATAACGACATTATCCAGTGGGATTTTGCACCCGGGAACGGTTATTTCTCACATTCCCTGGGCATGCTCCCGCTTGAGCGGGCACCAACGGGTGGACGTATCGCCATTATCGGCGCAGGTGCCGGACGGCAGGTGCAATATGCCCGTAAATCGGCCTGCAGGTACGCTCCTACCGCAATGGCGGCGAATTCCTGATTCTGGCGGCGAAGCGGAGCGATGACCTGCCGGGTCTTCGGGAGGTTCAGGAATTCTATCTTCAGCCGGCTGCCGCCTGGTTTGGAAAAGATTTTGCGTCCTTCTTCGTCGACACCCCCGTGGCGGTGGAAAAAAGCTGGGATCATTCAACATTCAGACCCATCAGGGATAATCAACCGTTTCTCGCCGGCAATGTGCAACACATCTTTTCCTTGCAACAGGTAGGTACTCTCTTCACCCTTGTCGCTGGCCTGATGCTCGCATTTGCCGGCTTGTTAGTGGTGCTGTTGAGGAAAAAGGGAAACCCCGGCATCCCCGGCAGGTCTTTTCCGCAGCTCGTACTGATCAGCCTGTTCGTGGGCGCCAACTTCCTGGTGATAGAACACTATCTCATTCTGGCCTTGTTCAAAAAACTGTATGTCTATCGCGATGCCCTGGTACTGGGCGCGATAAGCTTTTTGATCATTTCCGGTCTCGGCAGTACCTTCATCACACCGCGTCTGCGACCGCTGTATCAGTTCATTGGCGGACTCTTTATCCTGCTGTTGCTGCTCTTTCACGACAGTCTGTCGCCGTGGGCGAATCTTGCCTTGCTCGCGCCTGTGGCGTTCGTCACGGGCAGTTTCTTTCCTGCCCTGTTTGAAGCGGCCGCTGAAAATCCACTCGCTGTCTTCGCTGCT
>JBDNAP010000200.1:0-14116 GCA_039768325.1 Thiogranum sp. | reverse complement strand
TGCGGCTCGATCCGTCTTCTCCATGATCGCGTAGTCGATGGATTCAGGCGGGGTGGAAAGAAACGCCTGTTTGTCGACCCGCAAAAAATCGCTGTCCCGGACACTGTTATCCATGGCCTGCTGACAGGCTTTCAGCATTTCCGGTTGATATTTCTGCATCTCTTCCAACCATCGATCGGCCCTGAGCAGAAAAATTCCGGCATTCCAGTAATAGTCTCCCGCATCGATATAAGCCTGTGCGGTATCAGCATCTGGTTTCTCCACGAAACGCTCGACATGGAACACACCACCACTTGCCTCTATTTCATCGCCACGACGGATGTATCCATAGCCCGTCTCAGGTTTATCCGCGACAACGCCGAAGGTAACCAGGTAACCTTTCTCCGCCAGCTTACCGCCCTGCTCAACCGCAGCCGCAAAAGAATCCTGGTCTGGAATCACGTGATCAGCGGGCATTGCGACCATCATGGCATCTGCTTCCTTGCCGACCAGATAGAGTGCTGCAATCGTCAGTGCAGGAGCAGTATTACGGCCTTCGGGCTCCAGCAGGATGGCTTCCGGATCCTTACCGAGTGCCCGGGCCTGTTCTGCTACCAGGAAACGGTGTTCCTCGTTACAGACAAAAACGGGATTGCCTACTACAGCACTGATTGGATTCAGCCTTGTTACGGTGTCCTGTAGAAGTGTCTTATCACCGAATATGGGTAACAGCGGCTTGGGATAGAATTCACGGGAAACAGGCCAGAGGCGACTGCCCGCGCCTCCGGTCAGGATAACTGGATAGTAGTGCATTACGATTGGATATCCTGGGCAAATCAAGCCTTCAATGGTGGTCTTTAACGATACCCAAACACCACTAGCGGGTCAATAAAAGTCCCGGGCAAAAGCAATTTATCCTATTCAATCGTTTGCTTTTTCTTAATCAGAAACAAGTGGATATGCCTCTGAAAGGCAGATACTGCTCACATCCCTGTGTAGACTGTCACATCCCTGTCACTAGCTGCCAGACAGAGGCATAACCGCTGGTCTCTGATGATCTGATCTCTGTATTACCGCAGCCGACAACTGCCCCCATGGGTTGATACTAAACCCTTTCCGGGACGTCTTTCTTCAACCCCGGAAAGGGCAGCATTGGTGCTTCTCAGGGTTTTGTTGCCGGAACGGTTACTGTCATCCGGGAACGATTCTGCTCGACCGTCTTGGCACCGATTCCACTAACAAGAGCCAGATCCTCGACCTGCTTGAATGGCCCATTCTGTTGTCGATAGCGAACAATGGCTAACGCCTTTTGTGGCCCGATACCAACCAGGTCATCGACGAGCCTCTCCGAATCAGCGGTATTGATGTTGACGACCGGATCAGAGATTGCTGCCAGCGGTACCAGGAACAAACAGACCACCAACAAACGACGCAATATTTTCATAAAACCCTCCTTGAACGTGTAATGTGCCGGGCATCATCCGCTTGCCCGGTTGCTGTTTCGAACAGGTATCGAAACAGTTCGCATCATACAGTTGCTGACAACGACCACAATTGGGGATTTTCTGATTCTTGTGTACGAATTTTCTTACAACCGCGAGCCATTTATTGACGATTTACTTAGTCTGGAAATAATTCAATGAAGCTCTTGTTACTAAAGAATACTCAAGTGTCCCGACATAAGCTTGCGGGACTGTCGGCCGCACGAGCCCGGGGATGAGCAAAGCTAGAGCCATGCAGGAAATTACCTATAGTCGAAGCCATTGAGCTTACGGGGATGTACTAACAGCGTATCCTGAACACAAATATCGGCGCACGCCCTAGCAGCCCCCGATTGCGGCCGTCAATTCCTGGTTTATATGATTGAGCACTGAAACCGGGTCTTCAGCTCCTGTTATCGGACGACCCATGACCAGATAGTCAGAGCCACTACGTATCGCATCGGCTGGAGTCAGTACGCGGCTCTGGTCGTCCATTGCAGCCCCCTTCGGCCTTATCCCTGGCGTCACCAGTCTGAAGTCTTCCCCAAACTCTTCACGCAGCAACGCAGCCTCTTGCGGAGAACATACCACACCATCTAGTCCCGATGCCTTGGCCAAGGTGGCAAGTCGTAACACCTGTTCCCCTGGATCAGCATGTACACCAAGCTCTCTCAGGTCCTCCCGATCCATACTGGTCAGCACCGTCACAGCAATCAGCAACGGGCGATTGACTCCAAGCTCATCCAGCGCGGCCCTTGCGGCCGACATCATCTTACTTCCACCTGATGCGTGCACATTCATCATCCATACGCCTAGTGCCGCCGCCGCCTGACAGGCGCGCGCGACAGTATTGGGAATATCATGGAACTTGAGATCCAGAAAAACCTCATGCCCGCTTGACGTGAAATAGCGCACCAGCTCCGGTCCCTCACGAGTAAACAGTTCCTTACCGATTTTCAGCCGGCAACTTCCCGGTTCCAGGCGGTCAACGAATTGCCGGGCCTGATCACCGCCTGAGAAATCCAGTGCGACTATCACTCGTGGATCTTCGATTGTTGCATTATTCATTCTGATTCACCTGTTTCAGCAAGCCCGGCGACAGCACGGGCCAAAGATAGGGCACAGCAGCCAGCAAATACCGGGAAATCCCGCCGTCGTGCGTACAGAGATGTATTCACAGCGTCCCCCGCAGCGTACTGTCATTTATCCCGCACTCATGAGCAATGGGTTTTACGCTGCTCCAACTCAGGCACCCCGGACATTGCCAGAACAACTTCCTGCTGGTAAAACCACATTCATCACAACGATAGCGCGGCTGTTTAAGCGCCAATGCCTGACACTGCTGCCCGGTATGTTTTTTTAGCAAAAACTTCAGGTGGCCATGCCGTTCGACAAGACCGCCAAGGTAATCTTCCCAGCTTTTCCCGTGACCCAGCCGCTTATAGCAATTCTGGATCTTGCCGGTCACTTCCGGCATGAGACGAGGGTTCTGTTCCTCGACATAGCGGTAGGTCTCTATCGCCGAGCTATAATCGCCTTTGAACTGATAGACATCCCCCAGCAACAGCGTGGCGCGTACGCAGTCCGGGTCCATAATCCGCGCCTGATCCGCTTCCTGTAAGGCCAGATCAAAGTCGTGACCTTGTAATGCAGTTTCACTGATCTCACAATGATATTGTGCCAGGAGAGGTTTCCATGTGTCTGAATCCAGCGCAACAAGACGCTCGCCGATCGCAAGTGCTTTTCTCCACTCCTTTACCTGCTGGTATAATTCGATCAGGTACTGGCAAACGACTTTCTCATATTCTTTTCTTTTCAGCAGATTCAGAAGAAGCTGTTCGGCCCGATCCAGCAAACCCGCTTTCAGAAAATCACGCCCGAGTTCCAGGCTAGCCTGGTTGCGCAGAGCCCCGCTCAGCGTTGAACGGGCGATGATGTTCTGGTGAACCGCAATGGCCTGATCGACTTCACCCCGCTGTCTGAACAGACTCCCCAAGGCGAGGTGCAACTCGACCGTATCGGGGTCCACTTCAACCATCTGAATAAGAACTTCGGATGCTTTATCGGCTTGTTCATTGAGTAAATAGTTCAGGCCTTGTCCGTACGCGGAATTCAACATAGCCCGGGAGCGGGTTTTCTTTTTTGTTTCGCTATACCGCGCCATCCACCAGCCAGACGCAGCCGCAATCGGTAACAGCAGCCAGAGCAGTGCTTGCATGCCCAGGAGTCTGTTCCTTTATTCTTTGACCGGGAAAATGTGTAACTGGTCAGCCTGCTTCTCAGCCAGCTGCAGCTTCCTGCGCAGACCACCCAGCTGCTGTTTGAGCCGCAGAATCATACCCATACCGACAAGAATACCTATGACCGCCCCCACTGCCAGAGACAGGACAACGACCATGGAAAGCGGGATATCGTGGTATCCGAAATAGTAGTTGAGGGAGACGGGCTCGGCATTGAGTACTGCAAAGGACAAGCCGAATACGACAAGTACAATCAATGAAAGAAAACCAAACAGGCGTACCATTTCCGCCCCTCATGCGTATTTCTCAGGAGCGGTTATTATCTGTGCTTTGACGCTTATCGGCAAACCCCGGAAAAAGAGGACTGAATAATGAAAGGAGGACAGATTCGAAATCTGTCCTCCTTTTGGAACCAGGGTAACCCGTTCTGTTCAGAACAAGCTGCTTTCACCGGCCGGTGGAGAAACGCTTTCGCCCGAGGCCGATGACGCATCCCCGGCTTCCTCACTGCGACCATAGATATTCACCCTCTCGCGCAGTTCCTTGCCCGGCTTGAAATGCGGCACATACTTCGCCGCCAGCGCAACAGCTTCTCCGGTCTTGGGATTCCGTCCCATGCGGGGCGGACGGTAATGCAGGGAGAAGCTGCCAAATCCACGGATTTCAATTCTGTGGCCCGTGGATAGGGACTGACTCATCTGCTCAATCAGGCTTTTGACCGCCAGCTCCACGTCCCTATGGTTCAGATGACTGTTTTTAGCCGCGAGTATTTCGATTAACTCAGACTTTGTCATATTTTTGTCCCCATTTGGTTGAGGGCGGCCGCCTGCCCCCCCTTAGAACCTAAACGTAAGTTTAGACCAATCCATTGATTAGTCACTACTATTTTCAAGTTGTTCCTTCAAAACATCACCCAGTTTGGTGCCTACTGCGCCAGAACCACGGCTGTAATCCTTAACCGCGGCCGCCTCTTCATCACTATCCTTCGCCTTGATGGAGAGCGCGATGGTGCGAGTCTTACGATCCATGCCGATATACTTCGCCTCGATCTCCTGACCGACACTCAGCACGGTGCGGGCATCTTCCACCCGGTCGCGCGCCAGTTCGGAGGCACGCAACGTACCTTCGATGCCGTCACCCAGATCGACAATTGCCGCTTTGGCGTCGACTTCCTTAATAACGCCCTTGACGATACTTCCTTTAGTATTATCTGCTGAAAATCCCGAGAACGGATCCTTCTCCAGCTGTTTGATACCCAAGGAGATCCGTTCGCGCTCGGCATCGACCGAGAGGACCACCGCTTCCAGCTCCTCGCCCTTCTTGTAGTTGCGCACAGCCTCTTCGCCGGTTTCGTTCCAGGAGATATCTGACAGGTGGATCAGACCATCGATACCGCCATCCAGTCCGATAAAGATACCGAAATCGGTAATAGACTTGATCGTACCCTTGACGTGATCCCCCTTGTTACGTGTTGCCGAGAACTCTTCCCAGGGATTAGCGTGCACTTGTTTCATACCCAGCGAGATACGACGGCGCTCTTCATCGATATCCAGCACCATGACTTCGACTTCCTGGCCGATATGCACCACCTTGCCGGGATTAACATTCTTATTGGTCCAGTCCATCTCGGATACGTGTACCAGGCCTTCCACGCCATCCTCGATTTCCACGAAACAACCGTAGTCGGCAATATTGGTAACCGCACCAAACAGACGCGTGCTTTCCGGATAGCGGCGAGCCAGATCGGCCCACGGATCCTGACCCAGCTGTTTCAGGCCCAGGGATACACGATTGCGCTCGCGATCGAACTTGAGCACCTTGACATCGATTTCCTGGCCGACATCGACGATTTCAGACGGATGTTTGACGCGCTTCCAGGCCATATCGGTAATATGCAGCAGGCCATCGATACCCCCCAGGTCCACGAAGACACCGTAATCGGTGAGGTTCTTGACGATACCCTTGACCTGGGCGCCTTCCTGCAGGCTTTCCAGCAGTTGCTCGCGCTCGGCGCTGTATTCAGACTCGACCACCGCACGGCGGGAGACCACGACATTGTTGCGGCGCTGATCGAGCTTGATTATCTTGAATTCGAGTTCTTTACCTTCCAGGTAGGTGGTGTCACGTACCGGACGAACATCAACCAGCGAACCCGGCAGGAAGGCACGGATATCCTCTATATCAACAGTGAAGCCACCTTTCACTTTACCACTGATAATGCCCTTAACGATTTCGCCGTCTTCAGATGCCTGCTCCAGCCGTTTCCAGACCTGGGCACGTTTGGCTTTTTCACGCGACAGGCGTGTTGCGCCAAAGCCGTCTTCAACAGCATCGAGGGAAACTTCAACAGCGTCGCCAACAACAACTTCGACTTCACCCTGATTATTGTAAAACTGTTCTATCGGGATAACGCCTTCCGACTTCAGACCTGCATTAACGATGACTGCGTCGGATTGGATATCAACAACAGTTCCAGTAACAATCGTGCCTGGACGCATTTCTTTGTTAACCAGGCTTTCTTCAAAGAGTTCAGCAAAACTTTCAGACATGGGTGAATAATCCTTCCGCTGCATTGGGCAACGGCATACAAATCCGCCCGACCAGTAACGAAACCGGTGGCGGGTTGAAGTTAGAAAACCGGCATCTATTTGCAACGCCGGACTGGGTAATCGCGGATTATAACTGTATATTCTTTGAATTTCACGGGTTTAGGCGATTTTTTAATATATCGCGAAGCCGTTCGATGGTGGCAGGAATATCAAGCTCGCTGGTATCCACCAGATCAGCATCCTGGGCGGGCCGCAATGGCGCCACTGAGCGACCGGCATCCCGCTCATCCCGCACCTGAATATCCGCCAGAACATCTTCGTAAATAACCTGCATTCCCTTTTCTTTCAGCTGCTTACAGCGACGCCTTGCACGCTCCCCGGCACTTGCGGTAAGGAAAATCTTGACCTCTGCGTCAGGAAACACCACGGTACCCATATCCCTGCCGTCAGCCACCAGACCGGGAATCAGGCGGAATCGACGCTGGCGATCCAGTAACGCCTCGCGAACCGCTGGCAGTGCCGCCACCCGGGAAGCACCGCCTCCAGCCGCTTCGGTGCGGATTGCAGCGCCGACATCTTCTCCATCCAGCAGTACCCGCTCACCTTCCCCGTCGGCCGGAAAGCGGATATCCAGTTCCACACTCAATGCCGACAGCGCAGGCTCATCATCCAGTGCTATCCCGCGCCGTTGCGCGGCAAACGCCAGCAGTCGGTACAGCGCCCCGCTGTCGAGAAAATGAAAACCCAATTCACGGGCAAGCATGCGGCTGACGGTGCCCTTGCCGGAACCGCTGGGACCATCGATGGTTATAACAGGGACTGCTTTACTCATACCCGCATAGTTACCCTTATTTGTCTGCATGGAAGCGGCCGGACAGTACCTTACAGGACCGACGGCTGCACGGATGCGGCCGTCGGGCGTACAAGGACATACTTATAGCGCGTCTTGTATCCTATCGTCCGGGCGCTGCCTTACTCAGTCGTAATTGAAAGACCGACAGCGGATGCTGATTCCACAAAACCCGGAAACGAAGTATTCACATTGGCACAATCGTCAATACTGATCGGTCCCTGGGCACACAGCGCGGCCATGGCAAATGACATGGCGATACGGTGGTCACCCTTACTGTCGACCCCGCCACTGCCCAGTTTGCCACCGTGTATAACCATACCATCCTGGGTGGGCTCAGCCTGAATACCGAGCACCTGCAATCCATCGGCCATCACCTGAATGCGGTCACTTTCCTTGACCCTCAATTCCTCAGCCCCGGTTAACAGGGTACGCCCTTGCGCACAGGCCGCCGCAATAAATAAAGCCGGGAACTCGTCAATCGCCAGCGGCACCTGTGCAAGTGGGATATCGATACCATGCAATTGTGCAGTGCGAACGCGCAGGTCGGCGACCGGTTCGCCGCCGACCTCGCGCGGATGAAGAATTTCGATATCGGCCCCCATCAATCTGAGTATTTCAAGGACGCCGGTACGGGTAGGATTAACGCCAACATGCTCAAGCAACAGATCAGAACCTGGAGCTATACTGGCGCCGACCAGAAAAAACGCCGCCGATGAAATATCCGCAGGCACATCGATAGGCGTTGCGCTGAGCCGCCCTCCACCTTCAAGACAGACCTTCCCGCCCTGACTGGAGACAGAGTATCCCATACCCGACAACATACGCTCGGTATGGTCCCGGGTCGGCGCCGGTTCCTGTACACAGGTACGCCCACTGGCATACAAGCCCGCCAGCAACAGACAGGACTTCACCTGGGCACTGGCAACCGGCATAGCGTAGCTGATGCCCTGCAGTTCATGACCACCCTTGATTTTCAAGGGCGCAGTACCCTTCTCCGCCGAGATAATCTGCGCACCCAACCTCGCCAGAGGTTCAGTGACCCGTCGCATGGGACGACTGATCAGGGAATGATCGCCAACCAGTTCCACGTCAAATGCCTGCCCCGCCAACAGGCCTGACAGTAACCGCATCGAGGTACCGGAGTTACCCAGGTCGAGCGGGCCGGAAGGTGCTTTGAGGCCGTGCAAACCGACGCCATGAACCATTACCCTGCCGTCTTTCGGCCCATCAATAGCCACCCCCATGGCACGAAAGGCCTGTAGCGTCGCCAGGCTGTCTTCCCCTTCCAGAAAACCGTTGATTTCGGTCACGCCTTCAGCAATGGAACCCAGCATAATGGAGCGGTGGGAAATCGATTTATCACCCGGCACGCGGATTCGGCCCTTGAGTGAACCACCGGCCTGGGCCGCAAATCGTATATTAGTCGTTTCGTTCACAAATGCTTCCCATGGATGATGAGTACCGGCATCAGTGGCCCACACCCTTTACAAGACTGTCGGCCGCAGGGAAGCGGCCATCAAGCGTACAGAGATGTATCTACAGCGTGTCTTGTAAAGGGTGTGGACCACTGATGCCGGAACACAGCCAGGTAAAACCACCTCTTTCAGCCCCCTCAGGTCAGACAAGGGAGCGCATAAGTCAACCCGAAAACACATCCCGCGCCGCCTTTGCATCCTGAAAAATCTTAAGAATCCTTGCAGCGTCCTGATCCCGAATGGCGCTGCTCAGATCATCGAGATCGTTTCTGAAATTATCCACCACGGCCAACAGCGCATCTCGATTGGCCACACAAATATCCCGCCACATCACCGGATCACTGGACGCTATTCGCGTGAAGTCGCGGAAACCACCGGCGGCATATTCAAAAATTTCCCGCTGTTCACTCATACGCGCCAGACTTTCCACCAGCGCGAACGCCAGCATGTGCGGAAGATGACTGGTTGCCGCCAGCACTTCATCGTGATGTTCGACATCCATTTCATTCACTGAGGCACCCGCTGCTTCCCACATGGCGCGCACTTTCTTTACCGCCTCTGCATCCGTTTCCCCGGTCGGCGTGAGGATAATCCGGCGCCCCTTGTATAAATCAGCAAACGAAGCCTCGACGCCACTCTGTTCGGTTCCGGCAATCGGATGTCCCGGCACAAACCATTCAGGCATTCTGCCCACCGACTGTTTGACAGCCTCCACCACACTGGCCTTGGCACTGCCTCCATCAGTCACAACCGCAGTGTCGGCAAGCGCATCCTTGATGGTTTCAAAAACGGTGGCCATGGCACCCAGGGGCACTGATAGGAATACCATGTCCGCGTCCTGTACCGCTTTGCGCGCGTCGGTGTCGTAGCGATCGATAACGCCAAGGTCCACCGCTTTCTGCAGGTGCTCCGCACTGCGGCTGCAGCCCACGATGTCTTTAACATAAGCGGCTTCACGTAACGCCCGCGCCAGGGACCCGCCGATGAGGCCAACGCCGATAATACACAGGCGCTCGATCATAGCGCCAACACCTTGGTCAGGGCATCCAGAAAACGTCGGTTCTCCTCCGGCAAGCCGATACTGATGCGCAGGCATCCCGGCAGGCCATAGTTTTCCACCGGCCGCACGACTACGCCTTCGTACAGCAAGGCCTCATAGACCCTGGCCGGATCTCGCCCCACATCAACGGTAATAAAATTACCCACCGAATGAATGAACTCCAGCTTCAGCGCCTGCAAGCCATCGACAAGCTGTTGCATGCCCTCCCGATTGACACGAACGCTTTGCTGCAAATGATCTGCATCATCCAGTGCAGCCACAGCCGCGGCTTGCGCGAAACTGTTGACATTGAAGGGCTGACGAACACGGTTCATGACATCAGCAAGTTCAGGCTGGCAGACGCCATAACCGACCCGCAAGGACGCCAGACCGTAAGCCTTGGAAAAAGTACGTGTCACCAGAAGATTCGGGAATTCCGAAAGCCACGCCGTAGCGTTCGGATAAGCGGCTTCGCTGACATACTCGAAATACGCTTCATCGATTACGACAATAACATCCTGGGACAGCTGCTCCACAAAAGCGCGCAGTTCATTGTTGCCCAGCCAGGTGCCCGTCGGGTTATTCGGATTGGCGATAAAAACAACGCGTGTTTGCGCATCGATAGATGCAGCCATGGCATCCAGATCATGGCCATACTTTGGCCCGCGGACCCCATTGTGCGCCGGCGCTACAATACAGCGCGCACCGATCGCCTGTGTAACCAGGGGATATACCGCAAAAGCGTGCTCCGAGAAAACGGCAGCCGAGCCGGGCGACAGGAAGGCGCGCGCAACCAGTTCTAATACGTCGTTGGAGCCATTGCCGAGAGTAATAGACTCCAACGGCACATCGTGCTTACGGGCAAGCACAGCTTTCAGTTCAAAACCATTGCCATCGGGATAACGGGCAAGATCACCGAACTGAGCACTCAGCGCTGCCAGCACCCCGGGACTCGGTCCCAGGGGATTCTCGTTTGACGCCAGCTTGACCGCATCCTGTATGCCGTATTCGCGCTCCAGTTCGCTCAACGGTTTACCGGGCGCGTAGGGTTTCAGTGCCTGAACGCCGGGGGTCGCGAGTTCTAGAATCAACTGGCTCATCAGTTCAAGATAACACGGGTATTGCGGTAACTATCCGTTTTACAATTCGCACCTGGGATACGAACCCAGTACTTTTAAAAGCGAAGTCCCTGACTGCAGTTCCTTTAATGCCGCTGCCACGTTGTTGTCCTCGACATGCCCTTCGACATCGACAAAAAAAACATAGTCCCACTTGCTGACACGCGAAGGGCGTGATTCGATCTTGGTCATACTCACGCCGTGACGGGCAACCGGTTCCAGCAACGAATACAAGGCGCCAGCTTTGTTATGTACCGCAACCATCAGTGATGTCTTATCGTTGCCACTCGGTCCGACCTCATGACGTCCGACCACCAGGAAACGCGTTGTATTATTGGGGTCATCCTCGATATTGTTGGCCACAATATTGAGCTCATACATCTCTGCGGCGGTATCGCTGGCGATCGCGGCAATGGATGAATCGCCGCGCGCCAGACGCGCAGCCTCCGCATTGCTGCTCACGGCCACCCGTTCCACGCCGGGCAGATTGGCATCCAGCCACTCCCGGCATTGCGCCAGCGCCTGTTGGTGGGCGCACACACTGCTGATCTGTTCCAGACTCTCACCGTCGGCCAGCAACTGATGATGAATCTGCAGTTCCACATCACCGCAGATTTTCAGCGGTGAACGAATAAACATATCAAGCGTATGATTTATCGCACCTTCGGTGGAGTTTTCCACCGGCACGACCCCGAAATCGGCACTGCCCGCCTCTACTTCACGAAATATTTCATCAATAGCTGCCAATGGTTTGAGACTGACCGAATGGCCGAAATGCTTCTGCGCCGCGGTCTGCGTATAGGTACCCTCGGGACCGAGATAGGCAACGGCTAACGGTTTCTCCAGCGCCAGGCAGGCCGACATGATTTCGCGGAACAGGCGTACGATTTCATCGCCCGACAGAGGCCCCTTGTTACGTTCCCTCACACGCCGCAGGATTTCGGCTTCCCGCTCCGGACGGTAGAAAACGCTTTCATCATTGTTTTGTTTGGTTTCCGCGACCTGCTGAGCGCAGGCCGCACGCTGGTTCAACAAGCTCTGGATTTTTTCGTCCAGCTCGTCTATGCGATCTCGCAATTGATCAAGGGTGGAATCCGACATCAGCGTTTGCCTGTTTTACAGAGCCCTGACTGCCAGTACACCTGCAGTCGAGGAGACCCTGTCAATACATTGTCCGGACGCTTCGCCGTCAACATCAACAAGGGTGTAAGCCAGTCCTCCCCTGGATTTGTTGATCATATCAACGATATTCAATCCGGAATCGGCCAGCGTGGTAGAGATCTGGCCGAGCATATTGGGAATGTTTTCGTTAACAATCGCCAGACGGTAACCCTCGTATCGTTTCATGTACACCTTGGGGAAATTCACCGAGTTTCTGACGTTGCCGTTTTCCAGGTAGTCACGGATCTCGTCGGCCACCATGATGGCACAATTGTCTTCCGCCTCTTTGGTTGAAGCGCCCAGGTGCGGCAACGTAACAACACGCGGATGATCCTTCAGGAGGTTACTCGGGAAATCGCAGACATAAGCGTAGACCTTGCCATCCTCCAGCGCCTGAACCACGGCTTCATCATCGATGATGCCATTTCGCGAGAAATTGAGCAGCACGACATTGTCTTTCATGGTGCGCAGTCGCTCGGCATTAATCATGTGCCGGGTTGCGTCAACCAACGGTACGTGGAAAGTGACAAAATCCACCTGTGAAAGCAGATCGTCGATTCCGGTAGCCTGTTCAACGTCTGATGACATCTGCCAGGCGCTCTGAACGGTGATATCCGGATCGTAACCGATAACCTTCATGCCCAACGCGTGCGCAGCGTTTGCAACCTGCACACCGATAGCGCCCAGACCGACAACGCCCAGCGTGCGCCCCGGCAACTCAATACCGGCGAAGTTCTTCTTGCCCGCCTCGACCTGCTTGCTGATATGCACATCGTCCCCATTCAGACCGCGTGCAAAACTCCAGCCCTGAACCAGGTTACGGGCCGCTATCAGCATGCCGGCCAGGACCAGCTCCTTTACCGCATTGGCATTGGCGCCAGGTGCATTGAACACCGGAACACCGCGTTTACTCATTTTCTCGACGGGAATGTTGTTCACACCCGCACCGGCACGACCAATGGCCTTAACCGACGCCGGAATATCCGTATCGTGCATATTGAAGGAACGCAGCAGTATCGCGTCCGGATGCTGGATCTCCGAGGCGACCTCATACTGGTCACGCGGCAGGCGTTCCAGGCCCGCCACGGAGATATTGTTCAAGGTAAGAATCTTGTACATGGCATTAGCAATCCTGTCCTGGTCGAGCGCAAGCCAGCCGGGCCGGACATTCGGGACACGCTGTAATTACATCCCTGTATGCTCGGCGCCGCGCCCATGGAGCCGACGTTCCCGAAAGTTTAGTTCGGCTAACTTCCATACTCATTAGTAACGAATCGTGGTCGGCACATCTCTCCCACGAATTCCGCATCGATTCATCCACGACGCTTTTCGAAATCCACCATAAAATCAGCCAGCGTCTTGACGCCCTCTTCCGGCATAGCATTGTAGATGCTGGCACGCATGCCGCCCACCGAACGATGACCTTTCAACGTCACCAGCCCAGCCTGTTTGGACTCTTCCAGAAAGGTAGCATCCAGTCCGGGATCGGCCAGTGTAAATGGCACGTTCATCCAGGAACGGCAGTCCGGATCGACTGGATTACTGTAAAAATCCGATGCATCGATAACATCATACAACGCCTTTGCCTTGCCGTGGTTGATCCTGGCAATAGCTTCCAGGCCGCCCTTTTCTTTCAACCATTCGAACACCAGGCCGGACAGATACCAGCCATAGGTGGGCGGCGTATTATACATGGAGTCGCTATTAGCGTGCGTCGCGTAATCAAACATCACCGGTTGACCAGCCACGGGCTGTCCGATCAGATCTTCGCGAACGATGACTACCGTCAGGCCGGCGGGGCCGATATTCTTCTGTGCGCCCGCATAGATCACACCATAACGGCTGACGTCAATCGGTCTCGACAGGATGGTCGATGACATATCGGCAACCAGCGGCACATCACCGACATCGGGAATCCAGTGGAACTCCACGCCACCAATGGTTTCGTTCGGCGTGTAATGAACATAAGCTGCATCGGGATCCAGTTGCCAGGTACCGGGCTCCGGAATGGTGTTGAAGTTCTCCGCTTCCGAACTGGCGGCGGTGTTTACCTGACAGTAGCGTTTGCCTTCGGCGATCGCTTTTTTACCCCAGGCCCCGGTCCAGATGTAATCCGCCTTGTTTTTACCACGCAACAGATTGATCGGCACCATGGCAAACTGGCTGGACGCACCACCCTGCAGGAACAGCACCTTGTAATTGTCAGGAATCCTCATCAGAT